>NZ_JBVVQK010000031.1:0-64855 GCF_055811175.1 Mesorhizobium sp. WSM4828
ATATGAGCGCAAGCGATCCGATCAAACTATCCGAACCAATGCTTGCAAGCAGGGGGCCGTCCACATATGAGCACCGGCCTACGCAGGCCATAGCCTTAACTGCCACGACCGCTCAGGATGCTTCGGCCGGCGAAGGCCGGAAGCGGAGAAAACTGCGCCAGATGGCCGCCGGAGTAGAATTATCATGAAGGCCATTAGCTGTGGGCGAAGATATCCTCCTCATCCCAGCCCATCAGGTCGAGTTTCGCACGCGTCGGCAGGAAGCGGAAGCAGGCATCGGCCTCCCTGGTCCGGTTGTCGCGCGCCAGCCGCGCGCTCAGCACGTCGCGCAGCCGGTGCAAATAGAGCACGTCGGAGGCGGCATATTCGAGCTGCTCGGGCGACAGCGTCTCGGCGGCCCAATCGGACGATTGCTGCGCCTTCGACAGGCCGACGCCGAGAAGCTCGAAGCAGATGTCCTTCAGCCCGTGCCGGTCGGTGTAGGTGCGCGTCAGCCGCGACGCGATCTTGGTGCAGAACACCGGCTCCGGCATGACGCCGAAGGCGTTGTAGAGCACGGCGAGGTCGAAGCGGCCGTAATGGAAGAGCTTGGTGATGCTGCGGTTCTTGAGCAGGCTGACGAGGTTCGGCGCCTTCTTCTGGCCGGGCGCGATCTGGATGACGTCGGCCGAGCCGTCGCCCGGCGAGATCTGCACGACGCAGAGCCTGTCGCGATGCGGGTTCAGCCCCAGCGTCTCGGTATCGATGGCGACCGCCCCGACATCGTAATGCAGCAGGCCGGGCAGATCGTTCTTGTGGAAACGTATGTCGCTCATCGTCTTCTCCGGTCGCGGCCCCGTGCAGCGCTGCGCGACGGACCTTGCCCGTCCTTGCCGCGATCCGGCGAAAAATCAACAAAAACTTGAGTCTGGCGCAATTTCAGCGTGTCAGGGCCTCGAGAATGCGCGCCCAGGAGCGCTGGCCCTTGTGGAAGGAGCTCATCTCGTACTTCTCGTTCGGCGAGTGGATGCGGTCGTCGTCGAGGCCGAAACCGACCAGCAGCGATTCCATGCCGAGATACGTCTGGAAATCGCCGACCACCGGGATCGAGCCGCCGCTGCCGGTCACCACCGCCGGCTTCGGCCATTCGTCGGACAGCGCCTGCTTGGCCTTGGCGAGGAAGGGCGAGTCGTAGGAAAGCTGGATTGCCGGCGAGCCGCCATGCGGGTGGAATTCGACCGAGCAGTCGGCCGGAACGCGCTGCCTGACGAATGCATGGAAGGCGGCGCGGATTTTTTCCGGATCCTGTTTGTGAACGAGGCGGAAGGAGACTTTCGTCGAGGCTTGTGCTGCGATCACCGTCTTGAAGCCCTTGCCGGTATAGCCGCCGATAATGCCGTTGAACTCGGCCGTCGGCCGCGCCCAGGTCAGTTCGAGCACCGAGCGGCCCTTTTCGCCGGACGGGATCGACAGGCCGATCGGGCCGAGGAAGGTCTCGGCGGTCTCGCCGAGCGACAGCCACGACTGCAATATCTGCGACGGGGTTTCCTCGACGCCGTCATAGAAACCCGGAATGGTGACGTGGCTATCCGCGTCGTGGATGTCGGCCAGGATTTTTGCCAGGATGCGGATCGGATTGGCGGCCGCACCGCCATAGAGCCCGGAATGCAGGTCGCGGTCGGCGGCCGTCACCGTGATCTCCTCGCCGACCAGCCCGCGCAGCGACACGCAGATCGACGGCGTATCGCGGTCCCACATGCCGGTGTCGCAGACCAGCGCGAAATCGGCCTTGAGCTCGTCAGCATTCGCTTCGAGAAACGGCTTCAGCGACGGCGATCCGGACTCCTCCTCGCCCTCGAACAGGATCGTGATGCGGCACGGCAATCCGCCATGCACCTGCTTCCATGCGCGGCAGGCCTCGACGAACGTCATCAGCTGACCCTTGTCGTCGGCCGCGCCGCGACCGGTGATCACCTTATGGCCGGGCTCGATCTCCTTGACCGCCGGCGCGAACGGGTCGCTTTCCCACAATTCGATCGGATCGACCGGCTGGACGTCGTAATGGCCGTAAAACAACAGATGCGGCGCGCCCGCCGGCCCATCGTGATGCGCGACCACCATCGGATGCCCCGGCGTGTCGCGCACGCTGGCGTCGAAGCCGATCAGCTTGAGCTCGGCGACCAGCCATTCGGCGGCCTTGCGGCAGTCGGCGGCGTAGTCCGGATCGGTCGAGATCGACTTGATGGCGAGCAGGCCGAACAGGCGTTCCAGGCTCTGGTCGAAGTTCTTGTCGAGGCGGTCGAGAACAGGGGAAACTGCGGACATCTGGGGGCCTTTCGATTCTGGCGGCGAATCTAGAGCCCATGCGGCGAAACGGAAAGCCCGCGACCGTTGGGCCACAGCTTCCTGTCGAAAGGCAAAAAAATGCCGCCGTGGTGGAGGGGAACCACGGCGGCCTTACTCGAAACGATGCGGCAGCCCGGAGAGGGGGGATAGGCTGCCGCAAGTGTCCGGGATAGGCGGGGGACGGGCCTTGCTCCGGACTTCGGCGAAAACTGCCGATGGCGTTTATCTGTGTCTGCGAACGTGGCGATTCAAGGGCACAAAAATTACACTTTTGTAACATAGGCGTGAGCGAACAAAGCTCCGAGCAAGCCGCAATGGGCGGCCAGGCTCGCACGCCATTTGTCAGGGTGTTGCCGGAACGCTTGGCGCAAGCCGCCTTTGGCATGGACCGCGGCGCTGCGCCGCGCTATCCCTCGTGCCATGAAAAAAGGCGATCATCTCTTCCTTGTCGACGGTTCCGGCTACATCTTCCGTGCCTATCACGCGCTCCCGCCACTGTCGCGCAAGTCCGACGGGCTGCCGACCAGTGCCGTGCTCGGCTTCTGCAACATGGTCTGGAAGCTGACGCAGGACGCCCGCAACACCGATGTCGGCATCGTGCCGACGCATTTCGCCGTGATTTTCGATTATTCGTCGAAGACCTTCCGCAACGACCTCTACCCCGAATACAAGGCCAACCGCTCGGCGCCGCCGGAAGATTTGATCCCGCAATTCGGCCTGATCCGCCAGGCGACCAGAGCCTTCAACCTGCCGTGCCTTGAGACGGAAGGCTACGAAGCCGACGATTTGATCGCCACCTATTGCCGGCTTGCCTGCGAAGCCGGCGCCGACACCACCATCATCTCTTCCGACAAGGATCTGATGCAACTGGTCGGCCCAACGGTTGCCATGTACGACCCGATGAAGGACCGCCAGATCGGCGTTCCCGAGGTGATCGAGAAATGGGGCGTGCCGCCGCAGAAAATGATCGACCTGCAGGCGCTGACCGGCGATTCGGTCGACAATGTGCCGGGCGTGCCCGGCATCGGGCCGAAGACGGCGGCGCAATTGCTCGAACAGTTCGGCGACCTCGACACGCTGCTCGCCCGCGCCGGCGAGATCAAGCAGGACAAGCGGCGCGAATCGATCATCGCCAACGCCGACAAGGCGCGCATCTCACGTGACCTGGTGACGCTGAAGAACGACGTGCCGGTGACCGAGGGGCTCGACGAGTTCGTATTGCACGCGCCGGACGGCCCTAGGCTGATCGGCTTTCTCAAGACCATGGAATTTTCGACGCTGACCCGCCGCGTCGCCGAAGCGACCGGAACCGACGCGGGCGACGTTCCAGCCACCCCCGTCACGATAGAGCGTGCCGATACCGCGCATGGCCCCGATATGGGTTTTGGCGTGCCAGCTGCCGCCGAGAGCGCACCGCCGTCGGACGAAGCGGCACTCGAAGCCCCGGCCGCAGCCAAGCAAGGCGACACCCCATCGCTGCTTTCGGCGCTTCGCCTGGAGGCTGCCACCGCCCGCAAGATCGACACCAGCGCCTACACCTGCATCCGCGACGCCGCGACGCTGAAGGCCTGGATCGCCGAGGCGATGGAGAGAGGCATCGTCGCCTTCGACGTTAAGGCCTCCTCGCCCGATCCGATGCGGGCCGAACTGATCGGCCTTGCCATGGCCGTCGCGCCCGGCCATGCCGCCTATGTGCCGCTTGCCCATAAGAACGGCAATGGCGACCTGCTCGGCGGCGGCGCGGTCGAAAACCAGATCCCGATCCGCGACGCACTGGCGTTGCTCAAGCCGCTGCTCGAGGACAAATCCGTCCTCAAGATCGTGCACGATATGAAATACCGCCTTGTCGTCATGAGCCGTCACGGTATCGAGATCGGACCCTATGACGACACCATGCTGATCTCCTACGTGCTCGAGGCCGGCACCCATGGTGGCCATGGCCTGGAGGCGCTGGCCGATAAATGGCTCGGCCACGCGACGATTCCGCTGAAGGAACTGGCCGGTTCGGGAAGAAGCTTCGTCGGCCTCGATCAGGCCGACCTCGGCAAGGCGACCGCTTACGGCGCCGAGCACGCCGACGTCGCGCTCAGGCTCTGGCAGGTGCTGAAGCCACGGCTTGCCGCCAAGGGCCTGGTCTCGGTCTATGAACGGCTGGAACGGCCGCTGGTGCCGGTACTGGCGCGGATGGAACAGCGCGGCATCTCGGTCGACCGGCAGATCCTGTCGCGGCTCTCCGGCGAACTGGCACAGGGTGCCGCACGGCTCGAGGACGAGATCTACCAGCTGGTCGGCGAACGCATCAACATCGGCTCGCCAAAACAGCTCGGCGACATCCTGTTCGGCAGGATGGGCCTGCCCGGCGGTTCTAAAACCAAGACCGGCCAGTGGTCGACCTCGGCGCAGCTTCTCGAAGACCTCGCCGCCGAAGGCCACGAATTGCCGCGCAAGATCGTCGACTGGCGCCAGCTGACCAAGCTGAAATCGACCTATACCGATGCGCTGCCCGGCTTCATCCATCCCGACACCAAACGCGTCCACACCTCCTACGCGCTTGCCGCAACGACGACCGGCCGGCTGTCGTCGTCGGACCCCAATCTGCAGAACATTCCGGTGCGCACCGTCGAGGGCCGAAAGATCAGGACGGCCTTCATCGCCGACAAGGGCAACAAGCTGGTATCCGCCGACTACAGCCAGATCGAATTGCGCGTGCTGGCCCACGTCGCCGAAATCCCGCAGCTCAAGCAGGCCTTCGCCGACGGTGCCGACATCCACGCCATCACCGCGTCTGAAATGTTCAACGTGCCGGTCGAGGGCATGCCTTCGGAAGTGCGCCGCCGTGCCAAGGCGATCAATTTCGGCATCATCTACGGCATTTCGGCCTTTGGCCTCGCCAACCAGCTGTCGATTGCGCGCGAGGAAGCCGGCGACTACATCAAGAAATATTTCGAGCGCTTCCCCGGCATCCGCGACTATATCGACGCGACCAAGGCCTATGCCCGCGAGCATGGCTTCGTCGAGACCATTTTCGGCCGCCGCATCCACTATCCCGAGATACGCTCGTCAAACCCCTCGGTCCGGGCGTTCAACGAGCGCGCCTCGATCAACGCACGCCTGCAGGGCACCGCCGCCGACATCATCCGCCGCGCCATGATCCGCATGGACGAGGCGCTGGAAAAGGCCAGGCTTTCCGCCCGCATGCTGCTGCAGGTGCATGACGAACTGGTTTTCGAGACCGTCGAAGCCGAGGTCGAGGCGACGATCCCGGTCGTCTGCCACGTCATGGAGAACGCCGCCATGCCGGCGGTATCGATGTCGGTGCCGCTGCACGTCGACGCCCGCGCCGCCAACAACTGGGAAGAAGCGCATTAGGCGGGGACGCTGAGCCATATTTCGGTTCAAGGTTCACGAGCAGCAGCGGTATGCTATAATGCCCGCATGATCACCAAGGCACTTGAGAATCTGGTAAGGCACGCGGAAGCTTGGCCTCGCGAAGACCAGGAGGAGCTTGCCGACTATGCCCGCGTCATCGAGGCGCGGCAGACCGGCGTGTATGCGACGTCGGAATCAGAGCGCAGCGCGGTCACAGCGGGGCTAGCAGAGGCCGATCGCGGCACTTTCGTAGATGAGGATACCGTTCGCGCGTCCGACACTCGCCGCGGGCTATGAAGGTCCCGATTTACGAGAATGGTTCATGCATGAATTGGGAACAGATAGCATCGGATTTCGCTTGGGACGGCTCATGGCGAGACATCTACATTCTGAACACGTCTGAGGCAGATTGGCAGGGCGTCTGGAACATCCTCCTCGAATGGACCCCGCCTCCTGATTTCAGTGTCTCCGGCAAGATCGAGTCGATGCCATTGGGCGTCGAAGCGGCCCTGGAAAGCGAAACAGGCAGCTTACTGTCTTTTTACGTCGGGCCAATTCAGCTTGCATGTCACTTCTTCAGCGCTGACGAAATTGAGTTCGACTTCGATCCAAGGCAAGTCACTGGAAAAACCGAGGTTGAGCACCTTGACCGCTTTATGCGATTGCTCGGTGACGCTACTGGGAAGCAGATAATTCTCACGCAGGAAAATGATCAAGAGGCTATCATCGCGCGCTACTCTCCCGATCTTGAGAGGGTAGTTTGGACTGCACTTTCATAGCCGAATGTCTGCAACGGGTCGTTTGTCGACTGGCGGCTTCCGCCTCATGGAGGCTATCGCCAAAGCATAGGAACCATCGTGAGCCCACCCGCGAGGCGTGAATACTGCCTCGCCACCTTCGAAGTGTTGCCTTCGGGCTTGCTAAGCCGCCTCGGCCAAACACTTTGCACATGTCCCACGAAACTCGATCACCGCCTTCTTGGCGGCGAAGCCGGTCGAACGCACCCATTCGTCGAGCCGGTGTCCGACATCGTGGTCGGAGAACTCGGTCACCTGGCCGCAGGTGTCGCAGATGGCAAACGCCGTCATCGAATGGCTGTGGTCGTGCGGCTCGGCGCAGGCGACGAAGGAATTGAGGCTTTCGAGCCTGTGCACGAAGCCGGACTTCACCAGCGTGTCGAGCGCCCGGTAGACCTGCAACGGAGCGCGAAAACCGCGCTCGCGCAGTTGGTCGAGCAACGTATAGGCGCTGAGCGGCCCGCTGGCGGCCTCGAGCTTCTCGAGAACGCAAAGCTGGTTCTTCGTCAGTACATCCCTTGCCGCCATGATCCCGTTCCAAGCCGCTCCATGCCAATCACTGCCAGTTCGCATGCAATCGGACCTCTTCCATTGAGATAGCGACGAACTGCCATTTTTGCTACTGTTTCTATTCGCAGCCGGTGGTCGGCTGGCCGGCGGCGCCATATTCAAAATACTGACAAAATCCTCGGCCAGGCTGGCCGTGCTTGGAAATTCGATCGGGCTTGGGGAAGCAATCATGATCAAAGTGACGCGGCGGACGCTGCTTGCCGGCACGTCCGCGCTGGCCGCTGCCGGCCTGGTGCCGTTTCGGGCATTCGCAGCGGCGCGCACCTACCATGCGCTGCTTGTTGCCTGCACCGATTACCCGAACCTGCCGAAGAAAAACTGGCTGATCGGACCGAAGAACGATGCCGGCCTGGTGCGCGATTACCTCCTGAAGAACACGCCCGCGCCGGTGAAGTTTTCAGCCGAAAACGTCACGCTGCTCGCCAAGGATGTCGAAGGCGCCAACGGACCGCCGACACATGCGGCGATCAAGGCGGCGTTGGCCGACCTTGCCGCCAAGGTCCAGCGCGACGATTTCGTCTACCTGCATCTGTCCGGTCATGGCGCGCAACAGCCGGCGGCGAACAAGGGCGACGAGACCGACGGCCTCGACGAGATTTTCTTGCCGTCCGACATCGACAAATGGGTGAACCGCGAACAGGGCGTGCCCAATGCGCTGGTCGACAACGAGTTCGGCACCGCGCTCGACGCCATTCGCGACAAGGGCGCCTTTATCTGGGCCGTGTTCGACTGCTGCCATTCCGGCACGGCGACGCGCGCCGCCGAGGTCGACGACGAGCTGGAACGCAAGGTCGAGTTCGCCGATCTGGTCGGGGGCGACGACGCTGCCAGGGCGGCTGCGGTGAAAGCCTATGACGGGATTGCGTCGGCCGCGCCGCGCGGCTTTGACGAGGACGGGCAGCGCAAGCCGGCTTTCAAGCTGACGCCGACCGGCGCCGAGCCGACCACCAAGGGTAAATTGGTCGCCTTCTACGCGGCGCAGACGGTCGAGACGACGCCCGAGATGCCGCTGCCCAAGGGCACGGCGGATGCGCCGCGTTTCGGGCTGTTCACCTTCACCATCCTGTCGAAACTGGCCGAGAACCCCAACATCACTTACCGCCAGCTCGGCCAGGCGGTGCTGCAGCAATATTCGGCGGACGGCCGCACCCGGCCAACGCCGCTGTTCGAGGGAGAACTCGACGCACGCGTCTTCGGCACCGACAAGACCGACGCGGTCATGCAATGGCCGATCATCATCGAGAGCGACAAAGCCACGATCGGCGCCGGACTGCTGCATCGCCTCACTCCAGGCAGCAGGCTCGCAATATTGCCGTCGGCGCTGTCGCCGCTGTCCGAGGCGCTTGGCTATCTCCAGGTGCAGTCGGCGAAGAACCTGGAAAGCCGCGTCCAGCCGGTCGAGTTCGGCGGTAAACCGGCGCTCAAGCTGGCCGACATCCCCGCCAATGCCTATGCCCGGCTCGCCGAACTCGCCGTCGACTACAAGCTCGTGGTCGCGCGGCCGGCGGCGGCCAAAGGCTTGGAGAAGGAGGCCGCGCTGGCGAACTCGGTTCTCGACGAACTGGCGGCCAGGCAGAACTCAGGATTCCACATCGCGCTGGTCGAGCCGGGCAAGAGCGCAGATCTGCGTCTCGCAGTGCTGCGCGAGAACGCCATTGCCGGCGCCACGGAAGATGCCACCGACGCGCCGGCCCTGTGGTTCCTGCCGGCTTCGGGCGACATGACTCTCAAGGACGGCAGCAAGCCGCCGATGATCGTCATTCATCCGGATGGCCGCGAAAAGTTGATCGACGCCGCGGCAGGGACTCTGACGAAAATCTTCCGCGCCATCGGCCTGTCGAGGCTGGCCGCTGCTTCCGATTATCGGCCGGAAGAAGTCAGTGTCGAGTTCCGGATCAAGCGTTTTGACAGTGACACGCTGCAGCCGATCGAACCGTCGACGGTGCCGCGTGTTTCGCCCGACGATCAGGTGCACGTGCTGGCCACGAACAGCTCGACCAACCTGGTCGACATCAACGTGCTCTATGTCGGCTCCGACTATTCCATCCAGCATTTTCTTGCCGAGCGCCTGACCGAAGGCGCCGTGCTCGAGGAAGGCCTGTTCAAATTCACCGATACCAGCTTCGGCATGGAGCGGATGATCGCCGTCTTGACCGAAGCGCCGCCGCAGAGCGAGAAGCAGGACCTGGGCTTCCTGGCGCAAGAGGGGGTTGTCTCGGTAACGCGCGGACTGGGACAGCCAAGTTTCTCCGATATGCTGGCCGATATCGGCATGGCGCCGGCGACGCGGTCGGCCATGCGGCTTACCGACGACAAGGGGTCGAAGGGCGCCGTGATGATCTTCCCGATGGAGACGGTGCCGCGCGCCTGAGGCGGGGTCGGCGCCCGGCCGGGCCTCTTGCCTGATCGGCTGATAATGAACATTCTTCGACCGCCGCTGTCGGCGGCCGAACGGAACGGATGAGGGCGTTCGTGAACGGGATCGTATTTTCGTGGCGCGCAACAATCGCCGGCCTTGCCGCCGGGCTGTTGCTGGCCGGCAATGCCTCGGCCGACGAGGCCTGCGGCCTCTGCGCCAAGGAGGTCGTCATCAACTCCGAACTGGCGAGTTGCTTTCTCGACCAGTACGACCAGATCGCCAAAACCGGCAACACCGCCGTCGTCGTCGATCTCAGCAGCTGTACCTCACGCGGCGTGGTCGAAGCGTTGCCGTCGCCAGGCAAGGCGCAGGTGGCGCCTGACGTGCAGTTCATCGTTTCGCGCACGCAGCTGGATTGCCTGAAGAAGAAGCTGGAGACGCCGGGCATCGTGCTCGACCCGTCCGCCACCATAGAACTGGACAGCTGCGGATGACGAAAGCAGGGGGCAGCGCAACGCAGCAGGCAGTGTCAGCGCCGACATTGGAAAAGAAGCCGGTGTCCCTGCCGGAAACTGTCGAAGGCCTGCCGTGGGTGAGCAATCACGAGGTCAAGAAGGAGGCGAACCCGTTCACCGATCGCGACTGGCGCATGCTCGTCTATGCCTGGTCCGGATTGCTGGTACGCCTGGCGATCATTTTCACCTTGATCTTTTCGGTCTACCAGTTCCTGGCAAACCAGGAGCAGAAGCGCGTCGAACAGACGATGTCGCTGGTCGAGCTCTGGGAAAGCAAGGATTACCAGCAGGCACAACGGGCCCTCAAGCAACGCCTGGCGGCGCTCAACGCCAAATACGGCAATCTGCTCAGTGCCAATCCGACGCCAACCGAGGAACAGGTGTTCAGACAGCGCATCGGCATCGAAGCGATGAGCGCTACTGGCGGCGACATGCCGCTTGCCGAGTTCAGCGATAATTTCGACCGCATCGTCTATTTTCTCAACCGCCTTTCCTTCTGCGTCGAAGGCAGGCTGTGCTCGCGCGAGGTCGCCGACTCCTATTTCCGCGACTACGCCGCTTCGTTCTGGAGCTATTTTGCCGGCTATATCGACAAGGAGCGCAAGGCCGGCTCGCCGACCTTCGCCCTGCCGATCGAGAACTATGTGCGCCAGGCGCCAGCCTCGGCCCAGTCCAGATAGTCCCCCAAAATGCGAAAGCCGGCGAGGGAAATGCTCCGCCGCCGGCTAATTCTCCGCGATGATCGCGGCGGGAACTCTGCAGGCCTATTTGTACAGGCTGTTGATCCACTGGACGTTGATGGCGTTCAGGCGCACGGCGGTATTGGCATCCGGGCTCTCGGCCACGTTCACGCCGGTGATGACGCGCTGCTTGGAGCCATTGTCATAGGCATAGACCGAGCTGCCGCTCGATCCTGGAAAAGTGTCGCAGTCGTACTGGAAATACTCGGTGGCGATGTTTTCGGCATGCACTTCGCAGGTCGCCTTCCACATCGTGCCCATCGGCTTGTCGCCGGGATAGCCGATGATGTTGGCGGTGAAATCGCCGAGATCCACGTAATTGGCATAGCCCAACCAGCCGAGATTGGTGCCGACATCCTGTTTCAGGGTGACGATACCGAGATCCCACGGCACGACCGAGCCGTAAAAGCCCTGGTAATTGTCGATGAAACCCTGGATGACATAGGCGCTTTCATAGGTGAAGGCGCCGAACGGTGCGTCGTCGGCGGTTTTGCCATTGAGGGCCGGCACGAACAGGATATCGTCGAGCCAGGCCTTGTCTTCGTGGCTGTAGAGGCAGTGCGCCGCGGTGAGCACCGTGCGCGGGCCGATCAGTGTCGCCGAGCAGCTGCCATAACTGCCGCTCTTCGATTTGCCTTCGAGATAGCCGATCGCGGTGAACGGGTAGGTCTTGGTATTCTTGATCTGCTCGCGGTCGTCCGTGCCGAACACCTGGCGGCCGGCCTCTTCGCCTCCGTTCAGCCCGGAATTATCGGACTTCTGCCCGTCGGCGGGCGCGTTCATTTCCTTGATGACAAGGTCCTTCAGCGTCTCGTTCGGGTCGATCTTGATGTCCTTGCCATCGGCGGAGCGGCCGACGATGCCATAGGATTTGACGGCCGTTGCTTCGTCGGTGAGCGGCGCGGCGCGGTTGGCCTCGTCGTTGGTCAGTTTCGGCGGGGCGATCGGTTTCGCCCGGCCGGGCTTGTAATCGCCCGACGTTACGTCCCGCATGCTTTCGCCGTTGCCGGCATTGGCGGAACCTGGATCGGCAGCCAAGGCAGGAACCGCCCACATTGCGGTGGAAAGCAACGCGGACGCAATAATGCTATATGTCAGTTTTGTCATGGTGAGACTCTCCCAAAAGTCAGCAAGGACTGGATCAAGATACAGAAATATTGTCGAGATCGTGGTGGCGCAGAAAAATGAAATTGGTTACCGGTGCCTTTACCGGGCCATTATTCAGTGCAGCCAGTTTAGGTCCCCGCCAAAAATACCTGCAACGGTATACTGCCTAAAATAATCCAACATTGGCAACGACAAATTGCTTCCACATAGCCCGTGGGGGGCTATAGGATTTTGGGCGGGTTTGGCTCGACAGCACGACTGGCAGAAATGGTGCTCGGCTTTGTGACGGATCGTGCTTCGCCGTGGAGCAGGATCTCACCGGCCGGTTCCATTTCAGTGGATCATGCGTCGGCGACTGACCTGTCGGAACATCGTCTCAGGGGGTTCGAGGTGAAGATCATCCATAGGTTCAGACCGATTGCCGCCGCGCTGCTCGGCATCGCGGCGGCCGTGCCGGCCGTCAATTCCGTTCATGCTACGGACGCGGCCGCCCGGCCGGAGGCGGCGATCTCGCCGATGAAACGCGTGGCCGAGGCGAGGGCCAAGGCCAGGGCGGAGGACCCCGACGGCGCCGATCGCGTCTACGGCGGCAAAGAGGCCGAGAAGGGCGCTTACCCGTTCCAGGTGGCATTGCTGACCACCGGCAAACTGGACAAAAGCCCGGCCTCGCAGGCGAATGCGCAGTTCTGCGGCGGCAGCCTGATCGCGCCGCAATGGGTGCTGACGGCGGCGCACTGCCTCAATGACGACGGCGAGCCGATTTCGCCTGATGTGGTCACCGTGCTCACCGGCGCCACCGATCTCAGCGAGGGCAAGCGCTACAAGGCGGTGGAGATCATCGTCAACGAGGGCTATAGCGAGCAGACGCTGGACAACGATCTCGGCCTGATCCGGCTGGCCGAGCCGGCCGATGACCCGACCATCAAAATTGCCCGTGAGCCGACCCCCGACGCCGGCAAGACGACGGTCACCGGCTGGGGCAAGATGCAGGACGGAACATTTCCCACCGCGCTGATGGTCGCCGACCTGGACCTCCAGCCGAACGCAACCTGCAACAGCGGCATCAAGGCGATTTATGCGCATGATTTGAAAGCAGCGCTCGGCGAGCTCGCCCGCCGCATGCGTTATTCGGAACGGGGCATCGAGGCGGCCGCCAACGCGATTGCTGCTGACATGGCCGATCCGTTGACCGGCAACATGATCTGCGCCGGCACGGCCAGCGGCGAGCGCGACGCCTGCAATGGCGACAGCGGCGGACCGCTGTTCATGACCGGCGCCGATGGTCCGGTGCAGGTCGGCGTCGTCAGCTGGGGCGAAGGTCCGGCCGACGGCGGCACCGCCTGCGGCCACAAGAACGCCTACGGCATCTACACGCGGCTGGCCAATTACACCGGCTGGATCGAGGAAAAGATGAAAACGGCAGCGCCCGTACCCGCAGCATCCAAAGCCCTCGGCACGGCCCAGAAGCCGGCCACGCCTTAGCAAGTTTAAGGTATCGTCGTTCCCCAATTCGGAAATCGTTGCATTGACAAAGTTTGCCAAACTATCATTTATCGAGTGAGGCCCTGAGATAGAGGAAACGACATGGCAACGATGAACGTAAGCCTTCCGGGCGATATGATCGAATTCGTGGAGCATGAAGTCTCTCAAGGCGGATACGGTTCCTCGAGCGAAGTGGTCAGAGAAGCGCTGCGCTTGCTGCGGCACGAAAAGGCCCAGCAGGCGGAGAAACTCGCCATCCTTCGGCGCGAAATCACTATTGGGGTGGAAGCCGCCAACGCAGGACGCGTCTCGAAGAAAAGCGTCAGTGACATTCTCGATGAGGTGATGCTCGAATCGCCCAGGAGATGAGATACGAGCTTACCGAACCCGCGGAGCGCGATGTCAGGGACATCTTGCGAAATACGATGCAGATGTTCGGTCCCCGACAAGTCCAGGCCTACGCCCGCATCATCGAGCTTGGTATCCAGCTAGTCGCGGAAGATCCGGATCGACCAGGTTCCGTCGAGCGCGCCGAACTCGCTGCGGGCGTTCGACTGCTGCACCTCGAGATCGCTGCGGGAAGGCGCGGAGGTGCCGCACATTGCCTTTATTACATGAAGCATCGGCTTACGGACGATACGATCGGCGTCATTGTCGTTCGAGTGCTTCATGAGCGTATGGAACCACGGCACAGGGTGATCAGAGCTCTCAAGAAGAGCCAAGACAGGTAGCCCGGAGGCACCCGACCGCGACGAGCCATCCAGTGGTCCGGGTTCCCGATCATCTATAGTGGTCAGGCCAGACGAGCCAGTTGCCAATAACCGAGGACGGTCGGTCCCATCAGATGATCTTCCACCTTCTGGACTGGAGTAATCCCGCCGTCTTGGTCAAAAACTTTGTCGGCAAACGCAGCGCGTTTTAGATCGGGACTAGAACCAGCGATCGCGGCGCTGGTCTGTGGCGGCCAAGGTGAGGCCCAGAAGCGCCCCTACTGCCGCTCCGAATATGAACGCGGACGATATTGTGCCGGGATTCTCCTGGACCACCCCGGACACCGTCTGCGCCCTGTTGCGGAGGGCTTGTGCAGTCCGGGAGGCGCGCTCAGCAGCGTTGTCATACCAGCCGCCGGCGTCTTCGATCGCCTCTTCCGCGCGTTCGGCTAAGGTCCGATTGATCTTGCTGATCTCGCGCCTCAGCTGCGCGACCTGCTTCTCCAGGGCTTCCTGAGCTTCACGTTGAGTCATCTTGGGTGCTGCGGATTCGTTTGGTTCGTCGGCCATGGCAATCTCCTTTGCTCAGGTGAGGATCAACGGCGTGCCCGCTGTGCAGGTTCCTCGGCAAAACGACTCTGTCCGGTGTTTGTTCGTTGGAAGCGCGGCTTTGCCTGCAAAATCGGCTTGAACATAGGATCGTTCCGGCGCTCCCCGCGTTGGTGAAAACGCCACAAGGGAGGAACCGTCATGGACTACGATCGGCATGAAAAGATTCGGCAACGAGCCTATGAAATCTGGATGCGCGAGGGCCGTCCGGATGGCGCGCACGAGCGTCATTGGCAGCAGGCGAAGCAAGAGCTTGGCTACGATGAGACGACCGGCCAGGCTGATGATGACGCGGCCAGGCACGGTCCGGCTGGAACGATCGCCAGTTCCGACGTTCTGACGGTCGAGGCACTGGCGATGCGCACCGGGATAACCGGTGATCAGGCGCAAGAGCTGATCGACAGGCTTGGCAACGACAGGGCGACGCTCGAGGAAGCCGCGCGGAACCTCAAGGCAGCCGAAAGTTAGAGCGTGTTTGAGAAGGGATTTCCAGCGTAGCTCCGGCGTACTTCATCGCACGCTCTTAGCGGCGCTCGACACCCCTTGCCGCCAGCATGTCATCAACGGCTGCCGACATCAGAAATGCCGACAGCTGGTTGGCCGCTTCTGCGTCCGTCGAATCGGCGCTGATGCCAATGGCGAAGTCGACGTAACTTTGGAGTTCTGCAGGAAACCGACCGATAAGCACGACCTCGGGAGCGGCCGCGAGAATCGAAGTCACGGGAACGACCCCCAACTCGGCTTCCCCACGGCCCACGGCCGGCGCTGTCTGCCCTCCCGGTATAGCCACCAGCTTGTGCTTCACCTCATCCGCTATCCCCAAGCGTTCCAGCAAACCGGAGAAGTAGCCACCGCTGGTTCCTTCGCTGGCGTAGGCGATCGATTTGGCGCTCTTCAATGCCTGTTCGAATGCTTCCACGGACCCGATGTCGAGCGGTCGATTGCCTGCCTTGGCCGCCACCCCCATTGCTATCCGGCCAAACGCCACCTGGCTCCCCGCCTTGACCTTTCCCGAGGCAGTCAGATCCTGAACCAGGTCCGGATTGGCGATGACGAGGTCAAAAGCTTCCCCAGCTTCAATCTGCTTCTTTACTGTCGGATTGAGCTCCCACCTGACCGCAACAGTGAATCCCGTGGCGGTTTCGAACTGGGGTACGAGAGCTAGGATGGCGGGGCGGACCGCAATAGCGCCAAAAAGCCGGATTTCCTGATTCATCGCCTAACCCCGAATCGGACGAAACGACCTTCTTGCAATACCCATCCAGCTGCCCGGCCATTCCATGCTCAGCATCGCGGAAGCCGTCGCTGTTTGGCGACCGGATGCCGGAGTCGCCTACTTCCGTGGCGGCCCCTTGCGTTCGGCCGATGCCGCCCAGAGGTTGATGTCCGACTCGCGGGCAAAGGTGTCGATCTCGGCGAGCTCGGCATCGCTGAAGTCGAGCGCCTCAAGCGCGCCGACGCAATCCACGACCTGTTCCGGCCGGCTGGCGCCGATCAGCGCTGACGTCACCCTGCCCCGGCGCAACACCCAGGCCAGCGCCATCTGCGCCAGCGTCTGACCGCGGCGACGGGCGATGACGTTCAGCGCCTCGATATTGGCGATCGATTTGTCATTGATGAATGCCGGGCGAAGCGACTTGCCCTGGCTGGCGCGGCTGCCATCGGGGATGCCGCCGAGATATTTGTCGGTCAGCATGCCTTGCGCCAGCGGCGAGAACACGATCGAGCCGACGCCAAGCCCCTCCAGCGTATCGAGCAGACCATCATCCTCGACCCAGCGGTTGAGCATCGAATAGCTCGGCTGATGGATCACGCAAGGCGTGCCGAGCTGCTTCAAAATATCGGCGGCTTCGCGGGTACGCTGCGAATTATAGGAGGAAATGCCGGCATAGAGCGCCTTGCCCGAGCGCACCGCGTGATCGAGCGCGCCCATCGTCTCTTCCAGCGGGGTGTCGGGGTCGAAGCGGTGCGAATAGAAGATGTCGACATAGTCGAGCCCCATCCGCTTCAGGCTCTGGTCGAGGCTGGCCAGGACATATTTGCGGCCGCCCCATTCGCCGTAAGGTCCTGCCCACATTTCGTAGCCGGCCTTGGTCGAGATGATGAGCTCGTCGCGATAGCCGGCAAAGTCCGTCCGCAGGATCTCGCCGAAAGCCCGCTCCGCCGAGCCGGGCGGCGGGCCGTAATTGTTGGCGAGGTCGAAATGCGTGATGCCGAGATCGAACGCCTTGCGCGTGATCGCCTGCTTGGTTCTATGCGGCGTGTCGTCGCCGAAATTGTGCCACAGCCCGAGCGAGATCGCCGGCAGCTTCAGGCCGGACCGCCCGCAGCGATTGTAGACCATCTTTTCGTAGCGGTTTTCGGCGGGAACATAGGGCATGGGAAATCCTCAAATCGAAACGAGCCCGACGGCTGCCGCCGCGACAGTGGGGCAGTCGAGCCTGCCACCCTTAGCCTCTCCCCGCGCAAACGGGGAGAGGCTTTTTGCGGTGCTTGGGAGGTGCGCCGCCTACTTGGTTTTCTTCTTCGCCAGCAGCTCCTTCGCCGCCTTGACGCCGAGTGCCGCGGGCCGCTCGCAGCTGGTCTGCATGGCGACGAACTTTCCCGTCTCGCCCGAGCGCAACAGGCCGGTCATGACGTCGACGGCATGCAGCGCCAGTTCCATCGAGCAGCGGTGCGGCCGGCCTTCCCTGATCGCGATCGCCATGTCGGCCAAACCGGCGGTGCGGTAGTTGGCCATCATGCCATGCGAATGCATCTCGTTGGGCACGCCGAACGGATGCCGCCATTTCGGCAGCTTCTTTACCGGCTTGGCGGCTTCGGTGTAGCGCACCTCGCCACCGAAGAAGTTCGGATCCGGCACGAACACCGTGCCTGCCTCGCCATAGAGCTCCATCGGCGCGTGGCCGTGGCTCCAGACATCCCAGCTGGTGTTGAGCGTCACCACGGCGCCGTTCTCGAATTCCAGCACGCCATGGATCGTCGTTGGCGTGGAGACCGGGATCTTTTCGCCGGCGCGCGGCTTCGAGCTGATGATGCGTTCCGTCATCGGGATCGAAGCAAAAGCCGCGACCTGCTTTACCGGCCCGATCAACTGGATCAGGTTGGTGATGTAATAGGGTCCGATATCGAGCACCGGCCCGGCGCCCGGCTGGAAGAAGAAGTCCGGATTGGGGTGCCAGTGCTCCATGCCATGGCTCATCACATGACAGGTGCCGCTGGTGATCCTGCCGAGCCTGCCGGTGTCGATCAGGTCGCGGACAAGCTGGTGCGCGCCGCCGAGGAAGGTGTCGGGGGCAGAGCCGATGCGCAGCCCCTTGTTTTCCGCCCGTTTCTTCAGGTCGAGCCCTTCCTTGACCGACAGCACGAAGGGCTTCTCCGAATAGACGTGCTTGCCGGCGTCGAGGATCTGCTTCGACACCTCATAATGCACCGCCGGAATGGTCAGGTTGACGATGATGTCGATATCGTCGGCCTTGAGCAGCCCCTCGACGGTCTCCGCGCGCAGCTTGAACTCTTTTGCCCGCGCTTTCGCCGCTTCCATGTTGATGTCGGCGCAGGCGCGCATCTCGATGCCGCGAAACAGCGGCGCCAGTGAGAAATACGCCTTCGAGATGTTGCCGCAGCCGATGACGCCGATCCCAAGTTTTGTTGCCATGCTAGTGTGCTCCTAATAGGTCTTGGCGGCTGCGATCGAGCGGCGGGCGAAGCGCTCGATGTCGTTGGGATTGTCCTGTTCCATGACGTAGTATTTTGCGGCGCTTTTGGCGCGCAGCGCCTTGATCAGGCCGGGCCAGTCGATAGTGCCGTGGCCGACGTCCGACCAGCCGTCCTCGTCGAGGCCCTCGCCCGGCTTGGCCAAGTCCTTGACATGGACGGCGACGATGCGCTTGCCGTGCTTCTCGATCCAGGGCAGCGGATCGACGCCGCCGCGCACCACCCAGGCGACGTCCATCTCCCAGCCGATATCGGGCGCGGAAGACAGGATATGATCCTGCGGCACCGAGCCGTCGGCAAGCGCCTTGAACTCGAAATCATGGTTGTGCCAGGCAAAACCATAGCCGGCTTTCTTGGCCGTCTCGCCGACCTTGGCCAGGCGTTCGCCGAAGCCGCGCCAGCCGGCCGCGTCGGCCGGCCTGAACTCGGCGTTCAGGAAGGGGCAGATGAGCAGCGTGATGCCGAGCGCGTCGGCCGTCCTGCGCACGCCGTCGAAATCCTTCTCGAGCGCGTCGATCGAGAAATGCCCGGTCGGCATGGCAAGGCCGTTCTTGTCGAGCTCGGCACGGAACGCCTTGGGATCGTCATAGACGCCGCCGAACCCTTCGACTTGGCTGTAACCAAGCTCGCCCAGCATTTTGAGCACGCCCTCCCAGGGCTGGAAATTGCGGGCGCTGTAAAGTTGGAATGACCAGTTCATCGTCTCTGTCCGTTTTCTTGTGGATGGTTAGTTTTGGGGGGATGAGTAAGTCTTGGGGGATGAGTCTTGGGGGGAATGGAAGAGTCTTGGGAGGCTAAATCATGCTCTAGAGGCGGTTACCTGTGGCGGCGTCGAAAATCGAGGCGCGCATCGGGTCGAAGCCGATGCCAACGGCCTCGGCGTTGTTTGGCGTGCGCTCGGCTGTCACCCGCACCGTGAAATTCTGGCCGCCGAGCTTCAGCCAGACCAGCGTGTCGGAACCCATGGGCTCGACGACCTCGACACTTGCCGTGGCTGCGAACGGCCATCCCGTGCCGCTGTTGAACGCCACGTGCTCGGGGCGGATTCCGAACACGGCCGGCCCCGGCACCGGGTCCTTTTCGAAAGTATAG
The DNA here is from genome assembly GCF_055811175.1 of Mesorhizobium sp. WSM4828. Classification (NCBI taxonomy): domain Bacteria; kingdom Pseudomonadati; phylum Pseudomonadota; class Alphaproteobacteria; order Hyphomicrobiales; family Phyllobacteriaceae; genus Mesorhizobium; species Mesorhizobium sp. WSM4828. Next base: position 19,393 of record NZ_JBVVQK010000031.1, read on the forward strand.
GTAGCAAGCGGTATCCGCACATCCTCGGCGACAAAGTGCCAGTCGCCTGCCGCCTGCTCCAGCCTGCCGTCGAGGAAGTTCATTGCCGGCGAGCCGAGGAAGCCGGCGACAAACCGGTTGACCGGCCGGTTATAGATTGTCTGCGGCGCATCGAGCTGCTGGATGACGCCGCCCTTCATCACCGCGATGCGGTCGGCCAGCGTCATCGCCTCGATCTGGTCGTGGGTGACGTAGATCATGGTGTTCTCGAGCTTGCGATGCAGCAGCTTGATTTCGACGCGCAATTCCGCGCGCAGCTTGGCGTCGAGGTTGGAGAGCGGTTCGTCGAACAGAAAGACATCGACGTCGCGGACAAGTGCGCGCCCGATCGCCACGCGCTGGCGCTGGCCGCCGGACAGAGCCGCCGGCTTGCGGTGCAAGAGCGGTTCGATCTGCAGGATCTCGGCGGCCCGGGCGATGCGCTTGGCGATCTCGTCCTTGGCGAGGCCGGCAACGCGCAGCCCAAACGACAGGTTCTTCTCCACCGTCATCTGCGGATAGAGCGCATAGGATTGGAACACCATGCCGATGCCGCGATCCTTGGGCTCTTCCCAGGTGACGTTCTTGCCCTTGATGAAGATGCGGCCTTCGGAAACGTCGAGCAGCCCGGCAATGCAGTTGAGCAGGGTCGACTTGCCGCAGCCGGACGGGCCGAGCAGCACGATGAACTCGCCTTCCGCGACATCGAGGTTGAGCGTCTGCAGCACCGATATCGCACCGAAATTCAGCGACAGGTTCTGGATCGAGACGCTGGTGCCGTTTGCCCCCTTGCTGCCGTTTACCGCAATGCTGCCGTTTGCGTTCATCGCCATCACCCTTTCACCGCGCCGGCGGCGATGCCGCGCACAAACAATTTTCCGGACAGGAAATAGACGATCAGCGGCACCAGGCCGGTCAGGATGGTGGCTGCCATGTTGACGTTGTATTCCTTCACGCCTTGCACCGAGTTGACGATGTTGTTGAGCTGCACCGTCATCGGATAGGTGTCGGGGCGGGTGTAGACGACGCCGAACAGGAAGTCGTTCCAGATGCCGGTCACCTGCAGGATGATGGCGACGACGAAGATCGGCAGCGACATCGGCAGCATGATGCGGAAATAAATGCCCCAGAAGCCGGCGCCATCGACACGCGCTGCCCGGAACAGCTCCTCCGGCATGGAGGTAAAATAGTTGCGGAACAACAGTGTGAGGATCGGCATGCCGAAGATGGAATGGACGATCACCAGGCCGCTGAGGCTGCCGTAAAGGCCGACCTCGCGCAGGATGATGACGATCGGATAGATCATCACCTGATAGGGGATGAAGGCGCCGACGATCAGGATGATAAAGAAAGTGTCGGCGCCTTTGAAGCGCCAGTTGGCAAGCGCATAGCCGTTCACCGAGGCGAGCGCGATCGACAGGATCACCGACGGGATGGTGATGCGCACCGAATTCCAGAAGCCACGCGACAGCCCGTCGCAGTTGAGCCCGGTGCAGGCGCTCGACCAGGCCTTGACCCACGGCTCGAAGGTGATTTCCATCGGCGGCGAGAAGATGTTGCCGAGGCGTATCTCGGGCATGCCTTTGAGCGATGTCACCACCATCACGTAGAGCGGCAAAAGATAGTAGAGCGCCACCACGATCAGTGTGCCGTAGAGGAAGATGTTACGGCGCGAGAATGTGTGGCGCGGCTTCGGTCCGCTCGGCCCGTAGGCTTCGAGGCCGCCGGCGCCGGCAATGGCAGGCGATGAAACGGCTTGGTCAGACACGCTTCTTGCCTCCGAACTCGAGATAGGCCCACGGCACGATGACGATGATCACCGACAGCAGCATCATCGTCGAGGCGGCGAACCCCTGGCCGAGGTTCTGGGCGAAGAACATGTAATCATAGACATATTTGGCCGGAACTTCGGAGGCGATGCCGGGCCCGCCGCTGGTCTGGGCGACGACAAGGTCGTAGACGCGAACGATGTTGGAGGCGACGATGACGAGCGTGGTGATGAAGACGGGCCGCATCATCGGTATGATGATGAACAGATAGGTCTTCCACGTCGGTATCCCGTCGACCCGCGCGGCCTTCCAGATATCCTCGTCGATGCCGCGCAGGCCGGCAAGCATCAGGCACATGATGAGCCCGGTGCCTTGCCAGAGAGCGGCGATCAATATGCCGTAGATGACGATGCTGGAATCGTAGAGCGGATTGAAGCTGAAGCTCGTCCAGCCGAGGCTGCGCACCACTGCCTGGACACCGAATTCGGGGTTGAGCAGCCACTGCCAGACGAGACCGGTGACGATGAAGGACAGGGCGAAGGGATAGAGGAAAATGGTCCGGAACGTGTCCTCGAACCGGATCTTCTGGTCGAGCAGGGCAGCAAGCAGGAAACCGATTACCAGCGAGAACACCAACGACAGCACGCCGTAGATCAGCAGGTTCTCGATCGAGATCAGCCAGCGCGGCGTCGCCCACAGCCGGTAATACTGGTCGATCCCGACGAAGTGCAGCCGCGGCAGCAGCTTGGAATTGGTGAAGGAATACAGCACCGTCCAGACGGTGCCGCCGACAAAGATCACCAGCGCGGTGAAGATCATTGGGATCGAGGCGATTTTCGCATTGAGGTTGCGAAAGAGTTGGCTGGGGCGTTCGCTCTTGCTCATCTGCACAGCCGCGCTGGATCGGGTAAGGGCCGGAGGGTCAAGAGGCCTTGACCCGAGCTCCCGACCCTGCGCTCGCAGGGTCGGGAGTGAGGCGGTTGGTCGATCGCTCAATCGGCCGAACCGACAATGGCGGCGAAGCGCTTCTGCGCATCTTCCACGGTCATGTCCTGCTTGGCGAAGAACTCGGAGAACAGATCCTCCTTCTGCTTCTGCGTATCCTGCGAAAGCAGCTGGTCGGTCCAAGGCATGACATTGCCCTTGGCGAGGATTTCGAGGCCCTTCTTCATGCAGTCGTTCGCCGCCTTGAGGTCGACGTCGCCGCGCACCGGCAGCGAACCTTTCTTGAGATTGAAGGCGACCTGCGTCTTGGGATCGAGCAGCGTGTGGGCCAGCACTTCCTGCGCCTTCGATTTTTCAGGATCCTTCAGCAGCGGGAAGTAGAAAGCGTCGCCGCCGGTGGCGATCATCTCGTTGAGACCGAGGCCCGGAAGGCAAGTATAGTCCTTGCCGGCGACCTGACCGGCAACCTGGAACTCGCCCTGCGCCCAATCACCCATGATCTGGCCGCCGGCCTTGCCGGTGATGACCAGGTTGGTGGCCTGGTTCCAGTCCTGCACATTGGTGTTCTTGGCCATCTTGCGGGCGTCGTCCGCGGCCTTGAAGACCTTGGCCACTTCAGGCCCGGCGGCGAATTCCGCGTCCTTGTCCTTGTAGACCTTGAGGAAGGCGTCGGTGCCGCCGACCGCCGCAAGCAGCACGTCGAAAGCGCCGGAGGCTTGCCAAGGCTGGCCGCCGACCGCGAGCGGCTGGATGCCTGCTTTTTCCAGCGCGGGCGCCGCAGCGACATATTCATTCCAGTTCTTCGGCACCGGCACGCCGGCTTTTTCGAAAGCTGCGTTCGACAGCCACAGCCACTGCCAGGAGTGGATATTGACCGGCACGCAATAGATCTTGCCGTCGAGGGTACAGCCGTCGAGCAGGCTCTTCGGCTGCACGATTTCCGTCCACTTTTCCTTGGTGGCGAGATCGGTGAGGTCGCGCATCAGCCCGGCCTGCACCAATTCTTCCGCCTGGCGGCCGTGATTGAACTGGGTCGCGCCCATCGGGTCGCCGCCGGTGATGCGGCTGATCATGATCGGCCGCGCCGTGCCGCCGGAACCGGCGATAGCGCCGTCCACCCAATGATTGCCGGTTGCGTCGAAAGCCTTGGCGAGTTCGGCGACCGCTGCCGCCTCGCCGCCGGAGGTCCACCAATGGGTGACTTCCAGATCCGTCGCGGCCGCCGGGCCGGCGAATTGCAGCGCGACCGTCGCAGCCAGCGCAGCAGTCATGAGTTGGTATCGCATTTCGTTCCTCCCAGAATCTGAAACGTTACAGATTTTCGATACGGCAATTGCTTGAGGCGCGCAACCCCTCAGGCGAAGGTGGCATCAAGTTTTTTCGAAGCACGAATAAAATCGCTCGGCTCGCCGGACTACCGCACCGCAACAAGAGGGGTTGCACTGCAAAATGGAATGCTGCGACGCCAAAAAACCGGAAAAGCCCGTTTCAATCACGGTTTTGCGCGCCTATTGCAGCACCACTCGTTTTGCGCCTGTCACCAGTGATATGGCGATGGTCGTGACAATCTGTAACGTTTCAGTATATAGCGGTCTCATTCGGTGAAGGCCCGCGGCGAACCCGCGGCCGGCCGATTGCCGGCCTGTCCGGCAACTGGTATGCGCCTGACGGGGCGGGATGAATGAACAGGCATCAAAAAGAGAAGGCCGACGAAGCGTCGGGCCAGGGCCGGCCGACACTGAAGACGCTCGCCTTCATGACCGGGCTGGGCGTCACCACCGTGTCGCGTGCGCTGAAGGACGCGCCCGAGATCGGCGCCGAGACCAGGCGGCGTGTCCAGCTTGTCGCCAAGCAGATCGGTTATCGGCCCAACCGTGCCGGCGTACGCCTGCGCACCGGCAAGACCAATGTCATCAGCCTGGTGCTCAACACCGAGCACGAGATCATGAGCTTTGTCTCGGATATCATCTACGGCGTTTCCGAAGTCATTGCCGACACGCCCTATCATTTGATCGTGACGCCCTACTCGCGCTCGCAGGATCCGCTCGACCCGATCCGCTACCTCGTGGAAACCGGTTCAGCCGACGGCGTCATCATTTCGCGCACGCAGCCGAACGATCCGAGGGCCCGCTATATGCTGGAGCGCGGCATCCCCTTTGCCACGCATGGCCGCACCGATATGGGGCTGATCCATCCCTATCATGATTTCGACAATTACGCTTTCGCAGCCGAAGCAGTGCGCCATCTGGCCGGCCTCGGCCGCCGCCGCCTGGCGCTGCTGGCGCCGCCGGTCGAGCTGACCTATCACGGCCACACGCTCGCCGGCTTTGCCGATGCGCTGAGCGAGGTCGGCGCCAGCGAGATCCCGTTCAACACCGTTTCGATCGATCATTCGATCGAGCAGATCAGAATGCGGACGGCGCAGCTGATGCGCCGCGATGTCAGGCCGGACGGTTTCATCAGCAGCGCCGCCGCCGCGACGCTCGCCATCGTCGCCGGCATCGAAGACGCCGGCCTCAAGCTCGGCCGCGATGTCGATGTGGTATCCAAACAATCGTCGGAGCTTCTGCACCTGTTTCGCAGCGAATTGCTGGTCGTCAACGAGAACTTCCGGCTGGCCGGCGCCGAACTCGCCCGCTCGGTGCTGGGCTGGATCGGCGGCGCCGCACCCGGCACCCTGCAAAGCCTGAGCGAACCGGGCGAAGTCCAGGCCTATCGCCGCCCCGACCAGAGCGGGATACGTTCAGATTGAACTGGGCTCCATCTAACTGTCTTCCCTATGGCAATGGACGGAAGTGGGCGCGCTGTGACGGATCTCTTGCCGTAGTTCCGGAACGCCTAACGTCCTCAACAGGGATGTCGGCTTTCACGCGGCAAGGGGTCGTAGGTGAACGGTCGATTTGGCGGCCCGTTGCTGACAGTCAGCCTTGGCGCCGAGAGCGGACCTGCAGGTTAAGACTGCAAGTCTTCAATATACGGACCGTGGTCGGTCGCATGCGAGATGAAGCTGTCGAGGGGCGATCGAGGATCACCCTCACTGACCCTCCTGAGCAACTTGGGAGATACTAGCCGTTGGAGTAGGATCAAAGTTAGTCAGCTCACAGAACGTGGAAGAAGCAAAAGAACCCGGTTGCGGCGGAAGAAATTCCCCCTGGTGCTTCCATGCGAAGCAGATTTTGATCGTGTCGAAAGATTTTTGTTCTCGGCGTTCATCGAAGCGGCCATCGACAAATACAAGAGAAATTATATGCGCGGTTGCATTTAGAGATTGAGGATCTGCTTTCGCAGCCGTTGACACTGTCAGGAAAAGAGCCAGAGCGATGATGAGCTTGGTGCGATTCATGTCGTCCTCCCTTTCATCCGGTGCCGCCAGGATCGCTTGGAGGCGACGGCCGAATGGGCTATGCTAGGAGGCGCGCCAAGAGGGTGAAATGTCCCGAACGGCCCCTGAAATTGACCTGAAATCTGCTGAAACGGTCACGTTCCGCGGTTTTGTTTTTCTTGCGAACAGCAACGAACTCCGAACCGTGGAAGGCAAAGCGGTCAATCTTCGCAGCCAGTCCGTCGAAGTGCTCTCCGTGCTCGCGGCGCGACCAGGCGAAATCGTGTCCAAGGATGCGATGATGCAGGCGGTTTGGCCCGATACCTTCGTGACCGAAGACAGCCTTACTCAATGCATTGCCGATATTCGCCGCGCATTGGCGGACGACGCGCACGTGATCGTGGAAACCGTGCCTCGGAGAGGCTACCGATTGAACGCCGATCTATCGGACGCGGCAGACCCAAACGGAGCAGCCGGCACGGAACGTGCCAGGACACGATTCTCGCAGCGCGGCTTCATTCTTGCTGCACTCGCTCTCCTTGCGGCAGCGATCGGCGCATACTACGGCGCGGAAGCATGGCGAGCCGCTACCGTTCGTTCGAGCGACATGCCCAGGATTGCAGTCCTTCCCTTCGACGACATGAGTGCCGGTGCGGATAAGGGATATCTCAGCGATGCCGTTGCCGAGGGGATCATCACCGAGCTGGCGCGGAGCAAGACTTATGCCGTCATCGCGCGGAACTCGAGCTTCAGGTACCGCGATAAGCCCATCGACACCAGGCAGATCGGAGATGAACTCGGCGTCGACTACCTGCTCGAAGGCAGCCAGCAGAAGGCCGGAGACCGGCTGAAAGTGACCGCCCAGTTGCTGAATGCGCATGACGGATCGCATGTCTGGGCCAACACCTACAACCGGGAGATCGGCGATCTTTTCGTCGTCCAGGAGGAGATCATCCGCACGCTTGCGGCTCGGGTCGGGCAAAGGATCGAGCGACCCTTGCCACAGAGCGACGCCGCCCGGGTTAGCGCGCTCAGTTATCTCATGATGGGGTCTGCCGCGAACAAAAAGGATTTTTCTGCCGCGGGGAACGAACTGCTGCGGCAGTTCAGCCTCAAGGCGATTGAAGCGGATCCGAACTCCCAATTCGGCTATATTGGGCTGGCCTGGTCCTATCGCTTTGATTCGGTATTCTGGCACAAGCAGGAAAACAATCCCGACGAGGCGTTGAAGCGGGCCGCAGAGTACGCCGACAAGGCCATCCTGCTCGCTCCGGACGATGCCAACGCGCATCAAATCCGCGCCCAAATCCATAGTGAAGCCGGCGAGATCGAGCAGGCCATTGCGCAGTTCGATCAGGCGATCGCCCTGAACCCCAGCGCCTCGAATATCCTCGAGGGCAGTGCGGCCCCGCTGCTCTTTGCCGGCCGCACCGACGAAGCGATCGATCGGATCGAGCAGGCCAAAGGCATCGATCCCTTCTACCCCGACTGGTACAACTGGGACATGGGCTGGGCGCTCTATGAAAAGAACGATTGCGGGGCTGCGCTAACGGCGATGCGGAAAATGTCCCCAATCCCGATCGGCGCACACCGAATGCTTGCGGGGATCTACGCTTGTCTGGGAAACCAGCGGGAGGCAAAGGAAGCGCTTGCGGTTTTCCTCAAAGACTCGCCCGGCGACTCCATCAGCAAACAACGCAAGCAGTGGGAGAAGAACTGGACCGCCCCCGGACCCCTCGAGCGCTGGATCGGACACATGCGGTTCGCGGGCTTGCCGGAGTGACGGCTGACCGTATGCGGCCCGGCAGAAGCCAATTGGCCGCAAAAAACCGTTGAAGCCTTTGTGTTGTGGGCGCTGGTTGCCCTCAAAGCAGGATCATCCTTCGCAAGAATATTGGATGCGGGAACGTCGGCAATGGCAATGGACCGACTTGCGCCATAGTGCGCTCGCACCCCAACTTCTGGAACGGGGCCGACGGCTGCGGTTCATCGGCGATGCCTCGAACTTCCGCAGATGGCGCAACCGCGACCTCCAAAATGGTCGCCAACAATGTCTGATCTCAGGTAGTGACAACAGTCACCTCAATGGCCGATATGCGGCGCAGTCCCGACGTCCAGATGGCGAACCGCCGGACCGGCCCGAGAACTCCCAACGGCGCGCTTGAGATCACCCGCGCGCGGCTCTACTAATCCGAAAACCTCACGCTCACGCCACGCTGCCGAAAATAGGCCTGCATCAACTTGCGGCCCGAGCGGTTGTTCTGCGCCAACTTGGTCGGATCGAACACCGCCTGTTTTATTCCTTCTCGTGTCAGCGCCGCTTTAAGCGTCGCGATATGTGCGTCGATGTTGGCATTGTCCGCCCGGAGGGAGGCATAGATACTTTCGGTCGCCTGGGCCACGGTCGGTTCGCTCACAGGTGTCGTCCTTTGGTTGGTTGAGCGGCGGCTTACCACAGATTCGCGGCTCCGCCGATACCGATTAGACCGTCAATCGTCTCTACCGGCATAGCAGGTTCCCGGCGCGACCCGACACCTCAGTTGGTCGCTGGAGATGTCTGCTTTCTGGCAACCGCAAAATTGGACTCTAGGTCCAAGTCGCGGCGCTAACCCGCGGCGCCGCTTCCCCATGGGCCATGGAAAGCGCCCTGCCCATCGATGCGCTCGAAGCCGTGTGCGCCGAAGAAATCGCGCTGCGCCTGGATCAGGTTCGAAGTGCCGCGGCCCTGCCGGTAGCTGTCGAAATAGGCAAGCGCGGATGACAGGGCCGGCACCGGCGAGCCGGCTTCGGCCGCCCTTGCCACGACACGGCGAAGCGACGGATGTGCCTCCTGCATCAACGAGACGAAAGCCGGCGCCATCAACAGGTTGGTGGCTGCGCCGCCGGCGCCGAAGGCCTCCGCCATCGTATCCAGCAATTGCGAGCGGATGATGCAGCCGGCCCGCCAGATCTTGGCGATCACCGGCATCGGCAGGTTCCAGTTGAATTCCTTCGACGCGCCGCTCATCACCGCGAAGCCCTGCGCGTAAGCGGCGATCTTGCCGGCAAACAGCGCCAGCTCGAGGTCGCCGAGCAGGGCGTCCCTGTCTCCGGAGATCTTGCTCACGCCGCCGCCATAGACCTTTTCGGCGGCAAGCCGCTCGTCCTTGATCGACGACAGCACGCGGGCCGCCACAGCCGCCTCGATCGCGGTGGCCGGGATACCGAGCTGCTGCGCCTCGATCACCGACCATTTGCCGGTGCCTTTCTGGCCGGCGCGGTCGAGGATGATGTCGACCACCGGTTTGCCGGTCTTGGGATCGTCGGCGGCCAGCACTTTGGCGGTGATCTCGATCAGGTACGAGTTGAGCCGGCCCGTGTTCCACTGGGAAAACACCTCGGCGATCTCTTTCGGCCCCATGCCAAGCCCGTCGCGCAATATGCCGTAAATCTCGGCGATCATCTGCATGTCGGCATATTCGATGCCGTTGTGGATGGTCTTGACGAAATGGCCGGCGCCGTCGGTGCCAAGCCACGCCGCGCAAGGCTCGCCCTTGAATTTGGCCGAGATCGCGGTCAGCACCTTTTCGACGCGCTTCCAGGACTCTTCGGTGCCGCCGACCATGATCGAGGGACCGTGGCGAGCGCCCTCCTCGCCGCCCGACACGCCCATGCCGATGAAGGTCAGGCCCGAATCGGTAAGCTCCGAGAAGCGCCGCATCGTATCGCGGAAATTGGCGTTGCCGGCGTCGATGACGATGTCGTTGGCCGACAGCACGCCACGCAATGCCGCGATCTGCTCGTCGACCGGCTTGCCGGCCAGCACCATGATGACGATCGGCCGCGGCGGCCGGATCGCGGCGGCCAGTTCCTCGAGGCTGTAGCAAGGCACCACCCTATCCCTGAGCGCGCCGGCATTTTCGACAAAGGCATCGGTGCGCGCCGCCGTGCGGTTGAAGACGGCGATGCGGTGCCTCTTCTCGGCGATGTTGAGCGCCAGGTTGGAGCCCATCGTGCCAAGGCCGATCAGGCCGATTTCGGCTTTTTCCATTGTTTCTTCCCTGCTTTCGGATCTTGTTGCTTTGAGCCGCGATTGGGTTGGACGCCCATTCTTGATGGCGATGATTGACGGGCCTTCAAGGCCGCGTCAACCGTCTCGCCGAATTGAGTTGCGTGGACCAGCGCTCTCGTCACGGCCTGATGTCGATCGGCGCGTCGATCTTCACCATCTCGAAATCCGAAACCAGGATATCGAGCCGCGCCGTCCATCGGCCGGCGACCGGAATGACGAGATCGTCGACCCGCCAGGTGCCGTCGCCAAGCTTCGTTGCCGGGCGTTTTATCGGCTCGATACCGGAATCGGGCTTTGACAGCACCAGCGTCACCTGCTTGGCGTCGAGCGGGCCGAAATCGCCGGTCATGATGAACATCGAAGCGGCAACAGTCCCGGCATGGCCGGGCGCAATGCTGAGATCGGCCATCGCTTGCAGCGTGTGGATATGCACCGATACCGGCTGCGCCGCGGCGATCGCCAGCGCGCGCGGCGGCGGCGTGAAGCGCCAGCCGGCGGCAACGCCGAAGATCGCCAGCACGATCAGCACCTCGATGGCGATCGAGCGGGCCAGCCGCCGCTGGACTTCCGTTTCGCCCGCATCAGCCGGGGCCGTAAGCTTGAAGCGATTGACGGCGGCGAGCGTGAACAGAAAGCCGAGCAGCACCAGCTTGATCAGCAGCAGCCGGCCGTAAGCGGTATGGACCAGCGCCGACGGCGTTTGCACCTGGATGACGGCGAGCACGATGCCGGCTGCCGCAAGTACGGCCACGACGAGCAGGATCGCTCGCGAAAACCGTCGCAGCAACGGCCCGGCTTTGGCCAGCTGCCGTTTCAAGGCAAGACCGAGCGGCGCCAGCGCGCCGGCCCAGATCGCGATACCGGTGGCGTGCAGAAACACCATCGGCCGGGTCAGCCATTGCGGCTCGGCGGCACTGGCATGCCCGCTGGCGGCAAGCGCTGCGCCGACACCAACCAGTCCGGCCAAGGCCAGCGGCTTTGCGTCGGCGGGCGAGACGACCAGCGATAACAGGCCAAGGCCGAGCGCCATCAGCGCGATCAGCACCGTCCAGCCGAAGCTGGTGCCGAGCCCGGTCTGCCAGATGACCGGCTGCGCCAGCCTGGCAAGCGGCGCGCCAAGCGCATCCAGCCCCTGGAAGCCGAGCGACAGGGGTGCGGCGGCCAGCCCGCACAGGATTGCAGCGACGATCAGGCGCTGGCCGGATCGGCCGCCTTGCGCCAGCCAGGCCAGCGCAAAGGCGCCGCCGACGCCGAAAAACAGGCCGATATAGAGGAATATCTTGCCGATCCAGATCGCCGTTCGAAGCCCCAGGTCGACGGCTTCGGAGGTGGCCGGCGCAGCACTCGGCGCACCGACCGAGAACAGCACCGAGCCGCCGACCGGATGCCCGTCGGCGGAGATGACCCGCCAGCTCAGCACATGCGTGCCGGATTTCAGCGCCTGCGGATTGTCGATCTCGACGGTCTGGCCGCTGAGCCGGAAGGAGCTCAGCGGGATCGACGTGCCGTCGGGCCGCACCACAGTCAGCACCAGCGGCGAAACCGGCTCGCTGAAGGTCAGCGACATCTGAGACGGGCTCTGCGCCAGCACCGCACCGTCAGCCGGCTCGGCCTTGATCAGCGCCGCATGGGCGAAGGCCGGACCAGGCATGGCAATTGCGGCGAGCAGCACGATGGCGGCCAGCAGGCCAGCCGCAAGCCGGCCAGAATAGTTGCCGGCCATGCAAGCTTGCCGCAGGAAGGATGCCGCGCTCATCTCACCGCCAAGAGCAGCGGCGCGCTCATCCGCCAAAGCGCGCCGCTGGAGCTCACTTCTTCGGCAGCAGCTTGAGGCCAGGCGCCGGAAATTCCAGCGCATCCTCAGCCTGCCCGACCGCCGGAATCTCGATCCAGCGATCGGCGACGCCGTCACATTCCTGCACCACCGGGAAATAGAGCGTTTGACTTGCCGGCAGGTCGGACGCCAGTGTCGCGCGAAAGACGAATTCGTCGTAGAACTCGTCCGGCAGGCTGCCGGCGCTCCAGTCGATCTCCTTGACGCCGCTGGTCACTGCCTGGCCGTAAAGCTGGTAGGACTTCTCGTATTTGCCGTTCTTGACCTGCAGCGTCCAACCCGGCTTCGGCATCGGTTTGACCGAAAGCACCCCTTCCGGGATCTGCACGCGCAGCGCGGTCGTCGCCTTGCCCTCGCAGCCATGCGGCACCCGAAGAACCGCCTTGTAGGTCGAGCCGACCGCCGCCTCCGGCGTTTCGAGCGTAATGTGGGCAAAGGCCGCGCTGGTCCCGAGGACAAGAAGCACGCAGCCGGGCAAAAGAGATTTCTTCATGACGGTACCTCTCGAAGCGGCCAAGTCAGTCGTCGTCCTGGGGCGCCGCGCTGCCGATGCCTTGCACGGCGAATTCAATCTGCACGGGCCCGGCTTTCTCGAAGGTCAACGTGGCGGAGAACATTTCGCCCTCCTTGGGCTGCCGCTTCAAATCCATGAACATCAAATGATAGCCGTTGGGCGCCAATGCGACCTTGCCACCGGCCGGGATTTCAAGGCCGCCGGTGACCGGCCGCATGGTCATGACGCCATTGCTGACGCTCATCTCATGCAGTTCGGCCTTGGCCGAGATGTCGGAGGTGATCGACAGCAGGCGATCCGCCGCACTGCCGGTGTTGGTGATGGTGAAGTAGCCGCCGGCTACCTTGGCACCGGATGGTGTGGCGCGCGACCAGGGGTGCCCGATCTCGAGATCGCCAAGCTTGAACTCATGTGCCAACACCGTCTGGGCGCTGGCGAACAGGAGGGCAAGAACGCAAAGGGCGACGCCGAGACGCTGCTCGAAACCACCCAGTGCGAAGCGCCTGCGGCTGGATGCGGCAGCGCGAAAAGAGTGAGACATGATTGCTCCGTGGACTTTAATGGGGGATCGCGCCGATGGCCGGTCGCGAACGATGTCGATAAACGCGCCGGCAAAGCGTTGCGCGGCGCGAACCAGAACGGATCAGGCCGTCGCCGGTGGTGCGCGCGGATTGGACGGAGTGCGGGCGCGGGCGAAATCGCGATGCCGGAAGGCCGGCAGGACAAAGGCGATGGTTTCGACGGAAAGGCCGCGAGACAGGCTGCCGGCGGCACCGGGCGGCGCGTAGATCGCCGAGACCAGGTTGCAGCCAAGCATGCAGCAAGCCGGCATGTGCTGCTGATGCGGATCGCCGGCGGGGAGTTGCGCCGCACCGTCATGGGTGCAGATCGTGTTGCCGAAAGCATCGAATTGCGAGGCGTTCGGCGCGACGCCGGAAGCAAACGCGCCGAACATCGACTGGAGCACGAAAAGCCACGCCGCGGCGAACGCGACCGGCATGCTCCATCGTCTCCGGCGTATGGTCAAGAACCAGCCTCTTCACGCAGCAACGTCAGCTCTCTCTAGCACGGAGCCGGCGGCCGGAAAATCGCCAAAACGTTGCTGCGGCAACGCAACACAATCACGCGCGCAGCGGCTGCCTGCCCTCGGGAATCGATGTCAGCAGCGTGTGGCGAGCCGATTTCAGGTGCTTGCGGCAGGCGGCGTCGACCTTGGCGAGATCGCGCGATTTGAGCGCGGCGATATAGGCGAGATGCTCCTGGACCGCGACTTCGTTGCGCTCGCGCTCCTGGGCCTTGTTCCACTGGTAGTGGTAGTGGAAGATCATGGCGATGACGTCGTAGAAATCGACGATGAAGCGGTTGTGCGACGCCCGGTGGATCAGCCGGTGAAAGCGCTCGTCAAGCTCGGAGAATTCGTTGAAACGCACGGCGATCTCGCGTGCCAGCCGGTGATGCTCGTCTTCCAGGCCGTCGAGGTCGGCCCACACCGGGCTGTCCTCGGGCAGAGCGGCAAAGGCTGCGGCCGAGCGCAGTTCGAACATCTCGCGGATTTCGGTCAGCTCCAGCGCGAAGGCGCGGGTAAAGCCTTTCAGCACCCAATGGCTGTTGCGGCGCTTCTCGATCAGCCCAAAGCGCGAGAAGCGGATCAGGAATTCGCGCACGCTGGTGGTGCCGACGCCGATCTCGCGCGCCAGTTCGAGCTCGTTGATCTGCATGCCGGCTTCGGCTCCGCTGGCAAGCAGCCGCCGCATGAAGGAGCGCTCGATGATCTCGGCCAGCGTGTCGGTTTCTTCCTCGGGGAAGAAATCGTCCGGCCGCGGTTCGCGCAGAACCGTCTTGCTGCGCTTGTTCCAGTCGATCAGCCCGGTCTCTTCCATGCGCGCAAGAATGGTGCGGACCGTCGTGCGGCTGACGCCGAGCAGCGTGCCCAGCTCCGGCTCCGAAGGCAGGCTCCTGGTTTCGTCGAGCAGCCTCAGACCGCGATTATAGGCATCCTTGTAAACGTTGTTGCTCTTCGACATCCCCTGCCCCGTGGCGCGCCGGCGTTTGCGTCCGACGTGAAGCGTTTCTCGCGCATGACCGGTACCGCTTCGGAAAACATCATGCGCAACGCTGGTTTTGGTTGTAGAGCCTACTTCGCGCATCCAAAAGACGCGTCGCGCTCTCGCGAAAAAACAATTGACGCAAAAATGTTTTTTCACGATAAAAGACATTATATGTTAAGAGCCGCGTGTCAATCCGCTCGCGCACCCAGGAACACACCCAGGAAGCTCCCGTGAACGCCGCAAACAGCATTCTTCTGTCTCCCGCCGACAATGTCGCGGTCGCCAATGGCCGCATCGAGATCGGCACCGTGCTGCCGGGCGGCGCCGTCGCCGCCGCAGTGATCGAGCCGGGCCACAAGGTGGCGATCAAGCTGATTGCGGCCGGCGAAGCCGTGGTCAAATACGCGCAGGCGATTGGCCGCGCCACGCAGGACATCGCGCCCGGCGAGCATGTCCATTCGCACAATCTGGTTTTCGAAAGCGGGCGTTTGCCGGTGGTGCCGCCGAGCGAAGCGGTGCATGCGACCGAGGCCGACCGCGCCCGCACCTTCATGGGCTACCGCCGCGCCGACGGCCGCGCCGGCACGCGCAACTTCATCGGCATTCTCGCCAGCGTCAATTGCTCGGCCACCGTCTGCCACGCCATCGCTGACGCGGCGAACCGCACGCTTCTGCCGCAATATCCCGGCATCGACGGCTTCGTCCCGATCGTCCACGGCCAGGGCTGCGGCATGAGCGCCACCGGCGACGGCATGATGGTGCTGCACCGCACGCTGGCCGGCTATGCCCGTCATCCGAATTTCGGTGGTGTGCTGATGGTCGGGCTCGGCTGCGAGGTCAACCAGCTCACCCTCTACGGCCAGAAGGGCGTCGCCGCGGGAAAACGCCATTTCAACATCCAGGAAGCCGGCGGCTCGCGCAAATCGGTCGAGAAGGCGCTGGTCGTGCTGGCCGAGATCGCCGAAGAGGTCGGCAAGCTTCAGCGTGAGCCGATCCCGGTCAGCGAGATCGTCGTCGGCCTGCAATGCGGCGGCTCCGACGGCATGTCCGGCATCACCGCCAATCCGGCGCTGGGTGCCGCGGTCGACATCCTGGCCGGCGTCGGCGGCATCGGCATCCTCTCCGAAACGACGGAGATCTACGGCGCCGAGCACCTGCTTGCCTATCGCGCCGCAACCCCCGAGATCGCCGCCAAGCTCGACGGCTACGTCAAATGGTGGGAAGACCACGTCGCCAAGCATGGCGCATCCATCGACAATAATCCCTCGCCGGGCAACAAGCGCGGCGGCCTGACCACCATCCTGGAAAAGTCGCTCGGCGCGGTTGCCAAGGGCGGCCAGACGCCGCTCAACGGCGTCTTCGGCTATGCCGAAAAAGTCACCGGGCACGGGCTGGTGTTCATGGACACGCCCGGCTACGACCCGGTCTCGGCCACCGGCCAGGTGGCGGGCGGCGCCAACGTCATCGTGTTCACCACCGGCCGCGGCTCCTGCTTCGGCTGCCGGCCGACGCCGTCGATCAAGGTCGCCAGCAACTCGACCATGTATCACACCATGGAAGAGGACATGGACGTGAATTGCGGCGTCATCGCCTCCGGCGAAAAGACCATCGCCGGCATGGGCCGCGAGATCTTCGAACTGATCGTCGAGACGGCTTCGGGCCGCAAGACCAAGAGCGAGGAGTTCGGCTACGGCGATAACGAGTTCGTGCCATGGCACCTCGGAGCGACGCTCTAAGCCGGACGCCCGCTGCAGTCGCGAACACGATGCGGTCGCCAGGTTTCCCAGTTGCTCCAGTCAAAAAAGAATGAACATTCTATATTGACTGGTCGATGGAATTAATATTCCATGCTGGATATTGGAGGAGATTGGCAACGGAGTTCCGACGGAGAAAACCCTTCCGCCCAGCCATTCGAAGCGGCCATCAAACATCGCTTGCGCCGACCGAGTTGATGCACTATCAAAATGCGGTAAATGTTTTTTATTGATAAAGTTCCGTTTGGGCCGCGCCATCCGAATGGAGCTTCCGTAACATTCACCGGGCGACTTAGGGAGGACTCCTAATGAAATTCGTGACCAGCATTCTCAATCGCCGCGCCTTCGTGGCACTTGCAGCCGCCTCGATGCTTGCCGGCGTGATGCATTCGGCCCCGGCATCCGCGGCCGACGCGACCATTCCGATCATCGTCAAGGACACCACGTCCTTCTACTGGCAGATCGTCCTGGCCGGAGCCCGCAAGGCCGGCAAGGATCTCGGCGTCAACGTGCCGGAACTCGGCGCCCAGGCAGAGACCGACGTCAACGGCCAGATCTCGATCCTCGAAAATGCTGTCGCCGGCAACCCGGCCGCCGTCGTCATCGCGCCGACCGAAGCCAAGGCGCTCGGCAAGCCGATCGACGAGGCCGCCACCAAGGTCAAGATCATCGGTATCGACTCCGGCGCCGACTCCAAGGCCTTCACCTCGTTCCTGACCACCGACAACATCCAGGGCGGCCGCGTCGCCGCTGACGGCCTTGCCGCAGCCATCGGCGAAGCCAATGGCGGCAAGGTCGAGGGCGACGTCGCCCTGATCACCGCGCTTCCGGGCGCCGGCTCGCTCGAGCAGCGCGCCCAGGGTTTTAAGGAACAGCTCGCCGCCAAATATCCCGGCCTCAAGCTGGTCGCCGACAAATACGCCGACGGCCAGGCCACCACCGGCCTCAACATCGCCACCGACCTGATCACCGCCAACCCCAACCTCAAGGGCATCTTCGCCTCCAACCTGATCATGGCGCAGGGCGTCGGTCAGGCGATCGCCGAGAACAGCCTCGCAGGCAAGGTCGGGCTGGTCGGCTTCGACAGCGACGAGAAGCTGATCAAGTTCCTCAATGACGGCGTCATTTCGGCTCTCGTCGTCCAGGATCCGTACCGGATGGGCTATGACGGCATCAAGACGGCGCTCGCCGCCTCGAAGGGCGAGAAGGTCGAGGCCAATGTCGACACCGGCGCCAATTTGGTGACCAAGGCCAACATGAAGGATCCGAAGATCGACGCGCTGCTCAACCCCAAGCTCGACTGAGTATAGCCGCAAGTGAACTGTTTCCGGGGCCTTTTCGCCCCGGAAACATCCCACTCGTGCCAATCGCGAGGCCAATCTTTGGGGGCCAATCTGGGAGGATTGTCATGATGTCGACGGCGCAGGAACTCCATCCGGCCCCAACGCTTGAACCGGGCAGGACCATCCTCGAACTCCGCGGACTGGAAAAGCGCTATCCCGGCACCCACGCGCTGAAGCCGGTCGACCTCGCCTTCAAGGCCGGCGAGATCCACGCCATCGTCGGCGAGAACGGCGCCGGCAAATCCACCCTGATCAAGCTTCTGACCGGCGTCATGCCGCGCACCTCCGGCGACGTCATCTGGGAGGGCAAGCCTGCCGCATTGGCGACGCCGCATGAAGCGATGGCGCTCGGCATCAATGCCGTGCATCAGGAAGTCGTCCTGTGCCGCCATCTCACCGTCGCCGCCAACATGTTCCTCGGCGAGGAGGATGCACGTTTCGGCATCCTGCAGCAGCGGGCGATGGTCAGGCAGGCGCAGAAGATCATCGACGATCTCGGCTTCGACCTGCCGGCGCATGTCATGCTGGGTGACCTGACCATCGGCCAGCAGCAGCTGATCGCCGCCGCCCGCGCCACCGTGCGCGGCACCAAATTCCTGATCTTCGACGAACCGACCGCCTACCTCACCCGCAAGGAGGCCGACCAGCTGTTCACGCTGATCCGCCGGCTGAAGGGCGAAGGCGTCACCATCATCTACATCAGCCATCGCATGGAAGAAGTGTTCGAGCTCGCCGACCGCGTCTCGGTGCTGCGCGACGGCACGCTGGTCGGCACCAGGAACATTGCCGAGACCAATGACGCCGAGCTGGTCAAGATGATGATCAACCGCTCGATCGAGCAGGTCTACCACAAGGAGCATTTCACCCCCGGCGCGATGCTTGTAGAAACCAGGAACCTGTCCGGCAAGGGTTTCGAAAATGTCTCGATGTCCGTCCGCGCCGGCGAGATCGTCGGCCTCTATGGCCTGATCGGCGCCGGGCGCAGCGAGTTCGTCACCACGCTCTATGGCCGGCACCGCAAATCGGCCGGCCAGATCCTGTGGGAGGGCAAGGAGGTCAAGGTCAATTCCGAACATGACGCGATCAGGCTCGGCATGGCGCTGGCCCCGGAAAGCCGCCGCGACCAGGGCCTCTGCCTCAACCTGCCGGTCGGACTCAACCTCAATCTGCCGATCTACAAGCGCATCTCGAGCAATCTGCTGATCTCCCGCGCGCAGGAAAAGGCGCAGGCCGATCGCCAGATCGCCGACCTGCGTATCAAGACGCCGACGCGCAGCGCCCTGGCCTCCAGCCTGTCCGGCGGCAACCAGCAGAAGATCGTCATCGGCAAATGGCTCGCCCATGGCGCCAAGCTGTTCATCTTCGACGAGCCGACTGTCGGCGTCGATGTCGGCACCAAGGCCGAGATCTACCGCCTGTTTGGCGCGCTGCTGTCCAAGGGAGCCGGCATCATCCTGATCTCGTCCTACCTGCCTGAGGTCTATGAGCTCGCCGACACGCTGCACGTGTTCCGGCGCGGCAAGCTGGTGGCCACGCATGGGTTTCGTACCGCTGATCACGAGGAGATCCTCACCCAGGCGCTGGCCGAGAAACAAGAAAGACCGGGAGGACGGATATGAGCACCGAGGCGATCGCTGTCGAAAGGCCGAAACGCAACTACAACGCCCTGTTCGGGCTGACACTGCTGGCGCTGCTGGTTCTTTTGTGGGTCATCCTGTCGGTGGCGACGCCGAGCTTCGCCTCGGCGAACAACATCTCGAACCTGTTGCGGCAAGGGTCGATGATCGCCATCCTGGCGGTCGGCCAGACCTTCGTCATCATCACCGGCGGCATCGACCTTTCCGTCGGCGCCGTGGTTGGCTTCGCCACCGTCATCGTCGCGATGCTGATCAACGCCGGCACACCGGTTTTCCTCGCCATCCTGATCACCTTGCTGGTCGGCGTCGCCATCGGCATGTTCCACGGCTTCGGCATCGTCAAGATGGGCCTGCCGCCCTTCATCATCACCTTGGCAACGCTGACCTCGCTGCGCGGCATCGGTCTGTTGATGACCAACGGCAACTCGATCTCGATCAACAACGACGCCTTCCAGACATTCTCGCGCAGTTCCTTCGTCGGCGTCCCCAATCTGTTCTGGATGGTGATCCTGGTCGGCATCCCGGCCTACATCTTCCTGCACCACAGCCGCTGGGGCCGCTATCTGTTCTCGGTCGGCTCCAACGCCGAGGCGTCGCGTCTGTCGGGCGTCAACGTCCAGCGCACCATCTACATGGCCTACACGCTATCCGGGCTGTGCGCGGCCTTCGTCGGTGTGCTGCTTGCCTCGCGCATCGGCATCGGCAATCCGACGCAGGCCGAGGGCTGGGAATTGCAGGCGATCGCCTCTTCGGTGATCGGCGGCACCTCGCTGTTCGGCGCTGTCGGCTCCGTGCACGGGCCGCTGCTCGGCGCCTTCATCCTTGCCACCATCAACAACGGCGCCAATCTGCTCAACGTCAACGCCTTCTGGCAGCGCATCATCACCGGCGTGCTGATCATCGTCATCGTCTATTTCGACGGGCTGCGCCGCCGCGGCAAATAGACCGCCTCCCAACAACCGCCGGCCTCGCGACAGCAGAGCCGGCGGTGCCATGAACCGACTGGATTGAAGCATGAAAGCCGTCGTCTGCCGCTCGCCCGGCGAACTTGTCCTCGAAGATCGTCCGGCGCCTGGCGCGCCCCCCGCCGGCTGGGCGCTGGTCGCCGTCAGCCATGTCGGCATCTGCGGCACCGACTATCACATCTTCGAAGGCAAGCACCCGTTCCTCGCCTACCCCCGCATCATGGGCCACGAGGTTTCCGGCACCGTGATCGAGATTGGCGAGGGCGTCGATCTCGCCGTCGGCGAAGCGGTGATCGTCAATCCCTATCTCGCCTGCGGCAAATGCATCGCCTGCCGGCAAGGCAAGCCCAATTGCTGCGTCAGGATCGAGGTGCTCGGCGTCCACCGCGACGGCGCCATGTGCGAGCAGATCCTGGTGCCGGCGCAAAATCTTTATCCGGCAAACGGCCTGTCGCTGGCCGATGCCGCCGCCATCGAATTCCTGGCGATCGGCGCCCATGCCGTGCGGCGCTCGCTGGCTGATCCAGGTGCGCGCGCGCTGGTCATCGGCGCCGGCCCGATCGGGCTCGGCACGGCGCTGTTCGCCCGCATCGCCGGGCTCGACGTGACGCTGCTCGACATGAGTGCGGAGAGGCTGGGTTTCGCCGAAAGCGAACTCGGCTTCGCGACCCTCGACGGCTCGCGAGGCACCGCTGCCGACCTGGTGCGGGACGCAACCGGCGGCGACGGCTTCGACGTGGTTTTCGATGCCACCGGCAACACCCAGTCGGTGCAGTCGGCCTTCGCCCATGTCGCGCATGGCGGAGCGCTGGTCCTGGTCAGCGTCGTCAAGGACGACATCGCCTTTTCCGATCCCGAATTCCACAAGCGCGAGATGATGCTGATCGGCAGCCGCAACGCCCTGCGCGCCGATTTCGACCATGTCGCTGCCTCGATCCGCAACGGCGCGGTGCCCTTGGCGAAGCTCGTCACCCATCGCACTACGCTTGGCGAAACGCCGCACGACCTCGCCCGCTGGGCGCATGAGAAGTCCGGCCTGATCAAGGCTGTGATCGAGGTGGGGTCATAACATGGCAGGCGGTGAACCCGGCCCGAATTGACGACGCCCCGCGCAGGTCGACCCCCACTCCGCCTCGGCTTCGCCGAGCCACCTCTCCCCCGATCGACGGGGTAGAGGAAGGCTGCGAGCCTATTGCAGCCAACGCTCCTCAACCAGACTCCCTCCTTCTCCCGCCGTCAGCGGGCTCCCTTCCTCTCCCTCCGGAGGGGGAGAGGTGGCTCGGCGAAGCCGAGACGGAGTGGGGGAAGGCGGTCCTCAAACGCCAAGCCGCTGATAAGTAAGCGCGACCGAGCCGGTATGATATCAGCGTGAGTCAGATAAATCACGGTCTCGTACCGGCCGGCACTACCTACAGCGCCGACAGATTGAGCTCGATCCGCTCGGCCGGGAAGCGCGACTCCGAAAACTGGATCGGCTGACCGTCGGGCGTGACGTTGACGGCGACGGTCACCAGCACGATGGCGCCGGGTTGCAGGTCGAGGTCGGCAAGGTCGGCGGCATCGGCATGGCGCGCCGACAGCACGGTCGATTGCCTGAGATAGTCGTCAATGCCGAAACGTGCCAGCGATGCTGTGATCGAACCGGTTTCCTCCATGGCGGCATCGATGCCGGCAAAGCGCCTGGCATCGAACCAGCCGGCCGCGCGGGACACCGGCATTCCATCGGCTTCGCCGCGCGTTTCCAGGCGTATCACCTCGGCCCCCGTCGCAAGGCCCAAGCCCTCTGCGACACGACGGTTGGCCGGCTCGACCGACGACGCCAGCAAAGTGATATGCCGCTCGGACGCCTGTCCTTGCAATCCCTCGGAAAAGCGTGTGCGGGCACCGATCGGATAGGACAGCCGCCTGCGCGACAGCACGAAGGTGCCGCGCCCCTGCTCCGCCCTGAGCACGCCCTCCTGCACCAGCGCTGCGATAGCGCTGCGCACTGTGTGGCGGTTGACGCCATAGCGTCCGGCCAACGCGATCTCGGGCGGCAGCGCGGCATTCTCGGGAAAATCGCCGACGGCGATTGAATGCAGGATCTGGTCGGCGATCTGTCGCCACAGCGCGACACCGCTGCGCCGCTCGATGCTGCTGGGCTGCCCGATCATTTCCGCCCCCGATCTTTTTGCCCCAGACATTTTCCTCGTGTCATGCACTCGTCATGGACACGCATTAGAAAATAGATATAATTTGTATAGTTGTCTATATCAATAGACAAGTTTTTGGTGACAAGGGACTGTTAACTATGCGAGGACGGGAAGCGCGAGAGCAGGCCGAGCGCAAGGCCGTGATGGCGACGCTGGCACAATCGGCCGGCGACGATATCGTCCGCCTGTGGGACGAAGCCGGCCTGCCTTCCGAAGCGGAGCTTCTGCGTGGCCCCGAAACCGGCCTGGTTACCGTGCGCGGCCGCATTGGCGGCGGCGGCGCGCCCTTCAATGTTGGCGAGGCGACGGTCACGCGCGCCACGGTGCGGCTTGCGTCCGGCCATGTCGGCCACTGCTACGCGCTTGGCCGCGACAAGCAGAAGGCAAGGCTGGCGGCAATCGCCGATGCGCTGTGGCAGGACCCGGCCCACCGCAACGAGGTCGAGACCAGGCTCGTCGCGCCCTTGCAGGCGGCGCTGGCCAAGGCGCGTGACCAGCGCCGCGCCGAGACGGCGGCGACCAAGGTCGATTTCTTCACCATGGTGCGCGGAGAAGACTGATGGACGCTGCTGTGCAATCGATCGAAGGCGGCTTCGCCGATCCGGTATTCAACGCGCAGACCGTATTCCGCGCCGTCATGGACGCGATGGCGCGGCCGGGCAGCGTGCAGCCCTTGCCGGCCCTCGCCCACCCGCCGGCGCCGCTGTCGGCCACCGCCGGCGCCATTGCGCTGGCGCTGTGCGATAACGACACGCCGCTCTGGCTCGACCCGGTCTTGCAGGGATCGGCAGCGGTGAAATCCTGGCTTGGCTTCCATACCGGCGCACCGCTGGCCAACACCCCGGCCGACGCGCATTTTGCGCTGATCGCCACGCCGGCGGAGATGATGGCGCTCGACGGGTTTTCGCAAGGCACCCAGGATTATCCCGATCGTTCGACGACGCTGATCCTCGAGGTCGGCGATTTCGTCTCCGGCGCTCCGCTGCTGCTCGAAGGCCCCGGCATCGAGACGACGGCGACGATCGCGCCGGCGCAAATGCCGCGTCATTTCGTCGAGCAATGGAAGCAGAACAACCAGCGCTTTCCGCGTGGCGTCGACATCATCCTCGCCACGTCCGACGCGATTGCGTGCCTGCCGCGCACGACGCGCATCAAGACGATGGAGGCGTAGCATGTACGTTGCGGTAAAGGGTGGCGAAGCGGCCATTCGCAATGCTCACAAACTGCTCGCCGACCGCCGGCGCGGCGACCGTTCGGTGCCCGCACTTCGCCTCGACCAGATCGTCGAGCAGCTGGCGCTCGGCGTCGACCGGGTGATGAGCGAAGGTTCGCTCTACGACAGGGAATTGGCGGCACTCGCCATCGTCCAGGCGCGCGGCGACATGATCGAGGCGATCTTCCTGGTTCGCGCCTATCGCACCACGCTGCCGCGCTTCGGCTACACCGGGGCGATCGACACCGGCACGATGCTGGTCGAGCGACGGGTGTCGGCGACCTACAAGGACCTGCCCGGCGGCCAGTTGCTCGGCCCGACCTTCGACTACACCCACCGGCTGCTCGATCCCGAGCTTGCCGCCGGCGGCGATGTCGCCGAACCGGAACAGCGTGCAAGCGACGCGGAGGCGATGCCGCGCGTCTCGGCCATCCTCGCCCGCGAAGACCTGATCGAGCCCGACGGCGACATGCCTGGGGATCATGTTCCCGGCGACATCACCCGTGAGCCGCTCGAATTCCCGATGGCGCGTGACATCCGCCTGCAGGCGCTGTCACGCGGCGACGAGGGGTTTCTGCTGGCGCTCGGCTATTCCACCCAGCGCGGCTATGCGCGCAACCATCCCTTCGTCGGCGAGGTTCGCATCGGCGAGGTCGAACTGGAACTGGACGTGCCGGAACTGCCCTTTGCCGTGCCGCTCGGCAGCATCCGCGTCACCGAATGCCAGATGGTCAACCAGTTCAAGGGCTCGGCCAAGGCGCCGCCGCAATTCACCCGCGGCTACGGCCTTGTCTTCGGCCAGAGCGAGCGCAAGGCAATGGCCATGGCGCTATGCGACCGCGCGCTGCGCGCCTCGGAACTCGGCGAAGACGTCGTCGCCGCCGCGCAGGACGAGGAATTCGTTATCTCGCATTCCGACAATGTCCAGGCGACCGGTTTCGTCGAGCATCTGAAGCTGCCGCATTATGTCGACTTCCAGGCCGAACTCGACCTCGTGCGCCGCATGCGCGCCGAGCATGATGCCCGCGAAAATGCCGGCAAGGCCGAAGAAAAGAGGGAGGCAGCGGAATGAGTGCACAACCAGCGGACATCGCCACCTACAACTTCGCCTATCTCGACGAGCAGACCAAGCGGATGATCCGCCGCGCCATCCTCAAGGGCATTGCCATCCCCGGCTACCAGGTGCCGTTTGCCTCGCGCGAAATGCCGATGCCCTATGGCTGGGGCACCGGCGGCGTGCAGGTCACCGCTTCGATCATCGGCCCGGACGATGTGCTCAAGGTCATTGACCAGGGCGCCGACGACACCACCAATGCGGTTTCGATCCGCGCCTTCTTCAAGAAGGTCGCCAATGTCGCCGTCACCACCGAGACGGCCAAGGCGACCATCATCCAGACGCGTCACCGCATCCCCGAGTATCCGCTGAGTGCCGGCCAGGTGCTGGTCTACCAGGTGCCGATCCCCGAGCCGCTGCGCTTCCTCGAGCCGCGCGAAACGGAGACGCGCAAAATGCATGCGCTGGAGGAATATGGCCTCATGCATGTGAAGCTCTACGAGGACATCGCCAGGCACGGCCGCATCGCCACCACCTATGCCTATCCGGTCAAGGTGGAGGGCCGCTATGTGATGGACCCGTCGCCGACACCGAAGTTCGACAATCCGAAGATGCACCGTTCGCCGGCTTTGCAATTGTTCGGCGCCGGCCGCGAAAAGCGCATCTATGCACTGCCGCCCTTCACCGATGTCGTCAGCCTCGACTTCGAGGACCATCCGTTCGAGGTGCAGACCTTCGACCAGCCATGCGCGCTGTGCGCGGCCGAGAACGTCTATCTCGACGAAGTTATCCTCGACGACCATGGCGGCCACATGTTCGTCTGCTCCGACACCGATCATTGCGAGAAGCGGCGCGCGGAAGGCCACCGCGGCCATCTTGCGCCCGAAACCCATCTTGCCCCAGAAAAAACGGAGCCGGCGCAATGACCGACGAACCGCTGCTGCGCGTTTCGGCGCTGTCCAAATTCTATGGCTCGCGCGTCGGCTGCGAGAACGTCACCTTTGACCTCTGGCCGGGCGAGGTGTTGGCGGTGGTCGGCGAATCCGGTTCCGGCAAGACGACTTTGCTCAACTGCCTGTCGACAAGGCTGTTGCCCAGCTCCGGCACCGCCAGCTACCGCATGCGCGACGGCCAGTTCCGCGAGCTTTACCGCATGAGCGAGGCCGAGCGCCGCTTTCTGATGCGCACCGATTGGGGCTTTGTCCATCAGAACCCCGCCGACGGGCTGCGCATGACGGTATCGGCCGGCGCCAATGTCGGCGAACGGCTGATGGCGGTCGGCGACCGTCACTATGGAAAAATCCGCGCCACGGCGGTCGACTGGCTGTCGCGTGTCGAGATTGATGAGGACCGCATCGACGACGAGCCGCGCGCCTTTTCCGGCGGCATGCGCCAGCGCCTGCAGATCGCCCGCAACCTCGTTACCGGGCCGCGGCTGGTGTTCATGGACGAGCCGACCGGTGGCCTCGACGTCTCGGTGCAGGCGCGCCTGCTCGACCTGTTGCGCGGCCTCGTCACCGACCTTGGCCTGGCGGCCATCGTCGTCACCCACGATCTCGCCGTGGCGCGGCTGTTGTCGCAGCGCATGATGGTGATGAAGGACGGCCGCGTCGTCGAAAGCGGCCTCACCGACCGCGTCCTCGACGATCCGCGCGCGCCCTACACCCAGCTCCTTGTTTCTTCGATATTGCAGGTGTGACCGTGGCAACCCCGCTCGTTGTCTCCGATGTCGCCAAGAGCTTCACCATGCATCTGCGCGACGGTATCAAACTGCCGGTCGTCGCCGGTGTCTCGTTCGCGATCAGGGCCGGCGAATGCGCCGTGCTCGGCGGCCCGTCCGGCGCCGGCAAGAGTTCGATCCTGAAAATGCTCTACGGCAATTATGCCGCCGACGCAGGCCAGATCATCGTCCAGCACGAGGGCGGGCTGATCGATCTCGCAACGGCCAGCCCGCGGACGGTGCTTGCGGTGCGCCGGCTTACTATCGGCTATGTCAGCCAGTTCCTGCGCACCGTGCCGCGTGTCTCGGCGCTCGATGTCGTCGCCGAACCGCTGGTCGAGCGCGGCGAGGAGCGCGAGGTCGCGCGCGACAAGGCGCGCGCCTTGCTGGCGCAGTTGAACCTGCCGGAGAAGCTTTGGGCGCTGCCCCCGGCGACGTTTTCCGGCGGCGAACAGCAGCGCGTCAACATCGCGCGCGGCTTCATCACCGAGCACCCGATCCTGCTGCTCGACGAGCCGACCGCTTCGCTCGACGCCAGGAACCGCGACGTGGTGATAACGCTGATCGCCGCCAAGAAGACAGCGGGCGTCGCTTTGCTCGGCATCTTCCACGATCACGACGTGCGCGAGACGGTGGCCGACCGCGTCATCGACGTGACCGCCTTCGCCGCCGGGAAAATCGCCGCATGACGAGGAAACTGTCGGAGGCGCCGCTGATCCACGAGACGGCGGAAGTCGAGAACTCGACGCTTGGCCGCTGGACCGAGATCGCCGAGCGCTGCCGGGTTTCCGAAAGCACGCTCGGCGACTATTCCTACATGATGCAGGACTGCGGCGTCTGGTGCGCGACGATCGGCAAATTCGCCAACATCGCCGCAAGCGTCCGCATCAACGCTACCAACCATCCAACCTGGCGGCCGACGCTGCACCATTTCACCTATCGCGCTTCGGACTATTGGGACGACGCCGAACACGAGAGCGAGTTTTTCGCCCAGCGCCGCGCCAAACGCGTCACCATCGGTCATGACACCTGGCTCGGCCATGGCTCGACCATCCTGCCCGGTGTTACCGTCGGCGATGGCGCGGCGGTCGGTGCCGGGGCGGTCGTCTCGAAGGACGTCGCGCCCTACACCATCGTCGGCGGCGTGCCGGCCAGGCCGATCCGCGAACGCTTCGACCGCCGCACCGCGGAGCGCTACCAGGCGCTCGCCTGGTGGGACTGGGACCATGCAAGGCTGCGCGCCGCCCTCGACGATTTTCGGGAGCTGCCGGCGGAGGCTTTCCTGGAGAAGTATGGCGGCTGAGGGTCGTGAAATGGTGAATAGTGAATGGGGGCAGCGGATAGGTTTCGAGGCTCAGGAAAGCCTTTCTTATCACCATTCACCATTCACCATTCACCATTCACCATTCACCATTCACCATTCACCATTCGAGCTTCTCGCTCCGAGTTGATTTCCGCCCCGCGCCAGCCTGTGGGCGGTAACAAAACTGACATCATTCCGACACCGCAGGTTCACGTGGCTGCGCTAGCGAGGGTTAACAGACCTTCACTTGCGACTGGACTGGAGCCTGCACCATGTCAGCTACGCTCGAAATCCGCGGCGTCACCCGCCGGTTCGGCAAGAACACTGCCGTCAGCAATGTTCATATCTCGATTCCGCAAGGCCAGATGGTCGGCATCATCGGCCGCTCCGGCGCCGGCAAATCGACGCTTCTGCGCATGATCAACCGCCTCATCGACCCCAGCCAGGGATCCATCCTGTTCGACGGCGTCGAGGTCTCCGCGTTGCGCGGCTCGCCACTCCGGCGCTGGCAGCGCGACTGCGCCATGATCTTCCAGCAGTTCAATCTGGTACCGCGCCTCGACGTGCTAACCAATGTGCTGCTCGGCCGGCTCAACCACCGCTCGACCCTGTCCAACCTGTTCGGCATGTTCTCCCGCAACGAATGCGCCGAGGCGGTTGCGGCACTCGAGCGCCTCGACATCGCCCGCACCGCGCTGCAGCCTGCCGGCACGCTTTCCGGCGGCCAGCAGCAGCGCGTCGCGATTGCCCGTGCCATGATGCAGCAGCCGAAGGTGCTGCTGGCCGACGAGCCGATTGCCTCGCTCGACCCGCTCAACGCCAAGGTGGTGATGGATTCGCTGCAGGACATCAATTTGCGGGAAGGCATAACCGTCATCACCAATCTGCACACGCTCGACACGGCGCGCAACTACTGCAACCGCATCATCGGCATGGCCGCCGGCAAGGTGGTCTTCGACGGCCCGCCCGAAGCCCTCAACCGCGAGGCGGTGCGCATGGTCTACGGCGCCGACAGCAATGGCGACGAAATCTCCGAGGCCATCACCTCGACCAGTGTCGCCATCAAACAGAAAATCGCAGCATCCGCCGGACCGCTCGAGCCCGCGTTTCCTGGTTACTGAGAACGGCCTGATCGCTCGCCCGCGTCAAAGGCACTCGTCAAAAATTCGAACGCTACCGGCGCGAGGCCGGGACCAACAGGAGAGAGATAATGTTCAGGAAGATGGTTTTCGGCGCGGTTTCATTGCTCGCCATCGCGGCAAGTACTGCTCACGCCCAGAATATCAAGGAATTCCGCGTCGGCATCCTCGGCGGTGAAAACGAAGCGGACCGGCTGCGCAACTTTCAGTGCCTCGCCGATCATCTGAAGACCGAATTCGGTTTCGAAAAGGTCTCGCTGTTCCCGGCTGCCGACTACGACGGCGTCATCCAGGGCCTGCTCGGCGGCACGCTCGATTTCGCAGAGCTTGGCGCGTCAGGCTATGCCGGCGTCTACCTCAAGGATCCGAACGCCGTGACCCCGATCCTCACCACCCAGCAGACCGACGGCGCGACCGGCTATTATTCGATCGGCCTGGCGCTGAAGTCGTCCGGCATCACCGACATCAAGTCGGCGAAGGGCAAGAAGCTCGGCTATGCCGACCCGGATTCGACCTCCGGCTATCTGATCCCGCTGACCCAGATCCCGAAGGACACCGGCGCTTCGAACGAAACCTTCTTCGCCTCGACGCAGTTCAATGGCGGCCACGAGAACAACCTCCTCGCCGTCCGCGACGGCAAGGTCGACGTGGCGGTTGACGACTCCTCGGGCATCGGCGACTTCAAGAACGGCTACACCTCCGGCACCTTCCACAAAGAAGTCGCCAAGGGCGCCGTCGACCCCAACGACTTCGTCGAAGTCTGGCGCTCCGGCTTGATCCCGAACGGCCCGCTGGTCGTGCGCACCGCGCTCGGCGGCGATATGACCGCCAAGCTCGCCAACTTCTTCACCAGCCTTCCGGCCAAGGACAAGCCTTGCTTCGAGGCCATCGAAGGCGGCGATTTCACCGGCTACGTTCCGGTGAAGCCGGACTTCTACAGCGTCATCGTCGAAGCCCGCAAAGCCGCGATCGGCGGCTGACGACAATTGCGGAAAGGGCGGCGTCCTGCAGCGCCGCCCTTTTTGCGTGTCCGCTCGTGACCCCGTATGACCTTCGCCGCTACAATTCGTTCAGACGCGGTCCGGCAGGCAGCAGACGCCTGGCGACGCCAGACGTCCTTGCGCCGGTTCTACACGGCGCTCGGCATCGGCCTGCTGCTTATTGCCATGTGCACAGCCATGTGGTTCGCCGACGAGGCCAATGCCGGACATTTCTTCGATCGGCTGCCCCACATACTGGATTTTCTTAGCTGGCTTGTTCCCAAGGACTGGAACGACGTCTGGCGGGCGCTGTTCGACATCGCATCGCCGCACGACAAGGGCAGCCAGGAGTTCAACTTCCCGCTTGGCCGCGTCTATCTCTGGGGCGGCTTTTATCTACCCGAATATTTCGAGCTGATGCTCACCACGCTTAACGTGGCGCTGGTTTCCACTTTCATCGGCTTTGTCTTTGCGGTGCCCTTTTCCTTCATCGCCGCGCGCAATTTGACGCCCAGTCCGGCGCTCAGGCTCGTCGTCAAGCGCTTCATGGAACTGCTTCGCGCCTTCCCCGAGATCGTCATTGCCGGCCTGTTCGCAGCCATCCTCTCGACCGGCCCGGTCGCAGCCATCATCGCCATCGGCCTGCATTCGATCGGCGCGCTCGGCAAGCTCTTCTACGAGATCAACGAAAACATCGACATGCGCGCCGAAGAAGGCCTGCGCGCCGTCGGCGCGAACTGGTTCGAGCGCGTGCGCTTCGCCGGCCTGCCGCAGGTGCTGCCCAATTTCATGTCCTACACGCTGCTCAGGATCGAGATCAATGTGCGTATCTCGACCATTATCGGCGCGGTCGGCGGTGGCGGCATCGGCGAGGAACTGAAGCTCTCCATCTCGCGCGGCTTCGGCGCCAAGACGCTGGCATTGGTGCTGCTGCTGTTCACGACGATCTTCCTCGTCGACCAGTTCTCCGCCTGGCTTCGCCGCAAGCTCGTCGGCGAGCAGGCATTCATGATGGGTGCCTGACCATGATCCCAAAAAGCATGCCCTCGGGCCTGACCCGAGGGTGGATTCCGGTTTTTGGAAAAGATCATGGCAAATCGACAAGAAGACTGCCCATGGCCGCGTTGACGACGGATGAGATGCAGGCGATCGAGGAGCGCTTTCCCCAAGTGTTCCGGCGGCCCCTGTACAAACGCTTCGGCCCTCTGGTCCTGTTCGCCGGCATCCTGCTCTACCTCGTCTACGCCTTGTGGTTCTTCAGCCTGCCGCAAGTGCTGAGGGAATCGCACTGGGAGCGGCTGCCGCTCTTCCTGACGCAATGGATCAGCTACGACCTGCAGCCGGAATTCCGGCTCGACCAGCCTCAGATCACACCCAAATACCCGCGTTTTTCGGCGCTCGGCGAAGATCCGCATCCCGATTGGGTCATCACCAATGCCAACGGCTCCTACACCATCCTGATCGACGGCCGGGCCAAATCCGTCACCTTCGACAAGGCCGAGGCGACCCTTGTTGCCAATGGCCAGACGGTGCCGGTGTCGTTGGCCAGCGGCAAGCCGGTGATATCCGGCCCGGTGCCGGACTGGATCACCGCGCATGACGACGAAATCGTCGCCAGGATGGGTTTTGCCGGCGAAGTGCGCATCACCGTCGATCGCGTCAAGGTCCGCAAGCGCTTTCTCGGCTGGGCGAATTTCGTCTTCGACACACGCTCGCCCTTCTTCGGCAAATCGCCCGGCGAGGTGGTCTCGTTGCTGGTGTCCGGGCCCCAGCTCAAGCCGGGCACATCGAACATTGCGCTGGCCGCCGACAATATCTGGAACAACGCCCAATGGCAGCATGGCGATGTCTGGACGAAGCTGTTCCAGACCATCGTCATGGCATTTCTCGGCACCTTGCTCGGCGGCATGGCCGCCTTCCCGCTCGCCTTCTTCGCCGCCCGCAACATCACCCCGAGCGGCCTGCTCAGCCAGGTGCTAAAGCGGTTCTTCGATTTCATGCGTTCGGTCGACATGCTGATCTGGGCGCTGTTCTTCACCCGTGCCTTCGGCCCAGGCCCGCTTGCCGGCAGCGCCGCGATTTTCTTCACCGAGATCGGCACGCTCGGCAAAGTCTATTCGGAAGGCCTCGAGAACATCGACGACAAGCCACGCGAGGGCATCCAGTCGACCGGCGCCAACGGCTTGCTGGTGCAGCGCTATGGCGTGCTGCCGGAAGTGATCCCAGTCTTCATCAGCCAGACACTCTATCAGTGGGAATCCAACACCAGGGGCGCGACGATCATCGGCGCCGTCGGTGCCGGTGGCATCGGCCTTAAGCTCTGGGAGGCGATGCGCACCAATTCCAACTGGGCCAATGTCTTCTATATGGTGCTCTTGGTCCTGCTCGTCGTTTTCATCTTCGACAACATTTCCAATTTCCTGCGCCGCCGCTTGAGCAGGACGATCCACGACTATAACAGGATCCAGGCCGAGCAGGGGTGATCCCCTCGCCAGAAGCCGGCGGGACAGCGCCCCCTCTGTCCTGCCGGACATCTCCCCCACGAGGGGGGAGATTGGCAGCTTGGTCCTCGGCACCCTCTTTTGCGCCGTTCGAGATTGGCGAAAGAGGAGATGACGACCAATCTCCCCCCTCGTGGGGGAGATGTCCGGCAGGACAAAGGGCGGGCGAAGGATCGCCGACGCTCGTCGGCCGAAAGGCGCCTACCGCGGCCTAGGTGGCCGCCCTCTTCCAGCCGTCCTTGATATGCTTGTATCCCTCCCGATAAACCGCTTCCGGGCCTTCGGAAAAGTCGCGCCACACCTTGGTGGCCGCGGCCAGCTCCTTCAGCGAGCGGCCGAACGCCTCGATCGTCAGCCAATCGTCATAGCCGCTCTTGCGGATGGCGGAGAATGTCTCCTTCCAGGGGACGTGGCCGCGGCCCGGCACGCCGCGGTCGTTCTCCGAAATATGGATATGGACGATGTTCTTGCGGTTGCGCGTATAGGCGCCGATCGGGTCGGCCTCTTCGATGTTGGCGTGGAAGGTGTCGTACATCGCCTTGATGTGCGGCCGGTCGATCGCGTCGATATGCTCCGACAAATCGTCCATCGTGTTGAGCAGATAGCATTCGAAGCGGTTGAGCGCCTCGAGCCCGATGGTGACATTCTTGCTGCCGGCATGATCGCCGATGGCGCGTTGCGAGGCTACCGAGCGCTTCTTCTCGGCCGCCGTCGGCCCGCTGCCGGAAAAGGCGCCAAGTGTCGAATGCAGCGGGCCGCTCAACGTGTTCGCGCCAAGCGCCTGAGCGCAGTCGATCGCCGATTTCATGTAGTCGATACCGGCCTTGCGCGTCGAGGCGTCGGCCGAGATCAAATTCATCGCCGGATCGCCCATGGCAGAAACGGCGGTGCGTTGCAGCCCGATATGGTCGAGCAGCTCGCCGAGTTTCCTGTAGTCGTCCGGCGTGCCGGAGAAGACCGGTATTTCGACGCCGTCGAAGCCGGTCGCCTTGATGTCCCTCAACAACGGCTCGTGCTTTTTCGAGACACTGGTCGTCCACAACAGCATGCACATGCCGATTTTCATCGACGCCCCTCCGCATGAATTCGCCTGCAGGCTTGTTTAGAGGCTTGTCCACGCCCCGTTCTTCTTCGAAGACTTCACGCAGGCCTCGATGAAGGCCATGCCCTCGACGCCGTCCTGAACGGTCGGGAAGACGACATCCTTAGCCGGCTTGCCGCCCTTCCGGCGCGCCGCACGAATAGCCCGCGCGGCTTCCTGGTAGATGTTGGCGAAACCTTCGAGATAGCCTTCCGGATGCCCTGGCGGAACGCGGCTGACGCGACCGGCGACGGGAAGTGCGCCGGCGCCGTTTCGGGTAATCAACTGCTTCGGCTGGCCGAACGGCGTGTACCAGAGATAGTTCGGATCGGCCTGCACCCATTCGAGCCCGCCCTTCGAGCCGTAGATGCGCAATTTCAGCCCGTTCTCGTGGCCGGGCGCCACCTGGCTTGCCCAGATCATGCCCTTGGCCGGGTGCGACCCGCCGATCGGCTTGAAGCGCAGCAGCACATTGATGTTGTCGTCGAGCAGCCTCCCCGGCACGAAGGCATCAAGATCGGCCGACAGCGAATCGAGCTCCAGCCCGGAGACGAAACGGGCAAGGTTGTAGGCATGCGTGCCGATGTCGCCCAGCGCACCGCCGGCACCGGCCTGCTTGGGGTCTGAGCGCCACGCAGCCTGCTTCTGGCCGGTGGCGGCCAGATCTTCGGTCAGCCAGTCCTGCGGATATTCCGACTGCACGATGCGGATGTCGCCGAGCTGCCCCTTGGCCACCATCTCGCGTGCCTGCCGCACCATCGGATAGGCGGTGTAGTTATGCGTCAGCACGAACACCTTGCCGGTCTTGTCGACCAGCGCCGCCAGCTTCCTTGCCTCGGCCAGCGTCGTCGCCAGCGGCTTGTCGCAGATGACGTGGATGCCTGCCTCGAGAAAAGCCTTGGCGGCCGGCACGTGCACATTGTTCGGCGTGACGATGGCCACCACCTCGATGCCGTCCGGCCGCTTGGCCTCCGCCTTGGCCATCTCGGCATAGGAGCCGTAGCTGCGTGCCGGATCGAGCCCAAGCTCGGCCGCCGAGGCCTTGGCGCGCTCCGGATTCGACGACAAGGCGCCGGCAACCAGCACGAACTCGTTATCCATGCGCGCCGCGATGCGGTGCACCGCGCCGATAAAGGCGCCTTGTCCGCCGCCAACCATGCCGTAGCGGATCGGACCGCCTCCCGTTTCCGTCTTCGATGCGCCAACCATGATTTTCTCCCTCGTTATCTGAGATACCCCTCCCCTCGAGGGGAGGGTCGACGCGTAGCGTCGGGGTGGGGTTGGCGGCCATGAAGCTCGGCATGGACCGACCCCACCCGGCCCTCCGGGCCACCCTCCCCTCGAGGGGGAGGGATATCTGTGCTAGATCCCCATCATGCCGCGCAGCACCTTTTTATCGGTCGTGCCGCCGGCGAAATCGTCGAACGCTTTTTCCGTCACCCTGATGATGTGGTGCTGGATGAAGGGAGCGCCTTCGGCCGCACCATCCTCCGGGTGCTTGAGGCAGCATTCCCATTCCAGCACCGCCCATGAGTCGTAATTGTATTGGGTGAGCTTGGAGAAAATGCCGCCGAAATCCACCTGCCCGTCGCCAAGCGAGCGGAAACGCCCGGCGCGGTTGGTCCAGCTCTGGTAGCCGGAATAGACGCCTTGCCGCCCGGTCGGATTGAACTCGGCGTCCTTGACGTGGAACGCCTTGATCCGCTCGTGGTAGATGTCGATGAATTCGAGATAATCGAGCTGCTGCAGCAGGAAATGCGACGGGTCGTAGTTGATGTTGCAGCGCTTGTGGCCGCCGACCGCCTCGAGGAACATCTCGAACGTCGCGCCGTCGAACACGTCCTCGCCCGGATGGATTTCGTAGCCGACATCGACGCCGTTCTCGTCATAGACGTCGAGGATCGGCTTCCAGCGCTTGCCGAGTTCGGCAAATGCTTCCTCGATCAATCCCGCCGGCCGCTGCGGCCAGGGGTAGAGGTATGGGAAGGCCAGGGCGCCGCAAAACGACACCGACGCCTTGAGCCCGAGATTCTTCGACGCCTTGGCGGCGAACTTCATCTGTTCGACCGCCCATTGTTGCCTGGCTTTTGGATTGTTGTGCACCGCAGCCGGCGCAAAGCCGTCGAACTGCGCGTCATAGGCGGGATGCACCGCCACCAGTTGCCCCTGCAGATGCGTCGACAGTTCGGTGATCTCGACGCCGGCATCGGCGCAGATGCCCTTCACCTCGTCGCAATAGGCCTTGGAGGAGGCTGCCTTCTCGAGATCGAACAGTCGAGCGTCCCATGTCGGGATCTGCACGCCCTTGTAGCCCAGACCGGCCGCCCATTTGGTGATCGAGCCCAGCGAATTGAACGGAGCGGCGTCGCCCGCAAACTGCGCCAGAAACAGACCAGGCCCCTTCATCGTCGTCGGCATCGGCATCTCCCTATGTTTCACGACCAAGCATAGCGCCGATTGAAAACAGGGCCAGCCGCTTTGGTCTCTTTGCACAGCGCGCTTGGCGCCGCTATTCTGGTATTACCAAATGCCGAAATCTGGTCAAGCCATTTGACGCGCTGCCGCAGTCCTGCAACCATACCGAGTTAGGCCACATGTTTAAGCAGAATCAATGAACTAGCCAGGAACAAACGCTTGATTTCAGCAGTTCTTGCCGTCCAGATGAAATTACTGTAGACCTCCCATCAGGCCCAATTGGTCGAACCAGTTTGACAAAAATGCTGGGACGCCTTGGGGAGGAATCATGCGGCACGCTTCGGCAGAGTGCGCCGCAGGCGAACTGGTACAGGCGATTCTGGGAAGGATAGACCATGCATCTTTCGACGCACAATTGGATGCGGGCGGAGCCGCTGGAAACGACGCTCAAGCGCATCAAGAAATTCGGCTACGAGTCGATCGAGATCTCCGGCGAACCCGAACAGTACAAGCCCAAGGAGACGCGCGCGCTGTTGAACGAGTACGGCATTCGCTGCTGGGGAGCGGTGACGCTGATGCTGGGCGAGCGCAATCTCGCCGCCAAGGATCAGGGCCAGCGCGAGCGCTCGGTGCAATATGTCAAGGACGTGCTGACCATGGTCAGCGAGCTCGACGGCGAGATCATCACGCTGGTTCCGGCCACCGTCGGCAAGGTGGTGCCGGACGGCACCGAGGAAGAGGAATGGAAATGGGTGGTCGACGCCACCCGGGAATGCTTCACCCACGCCAAGAAGGTCGGCGTCAAGATCGCGGTCGAGCCGCTCAACCGCTTCGAGACCTATCTGTTCAACCGCGGCGCCCAGGCACTGGCGCTGGCCGATGCGGTCAGCCCCGAATGCGGCGTCTGCCTCGACGCCTACCACATCCACATGGAAGAATTTAACGTCTACGATGCCATCCGGCAGGTCGGCAAGCGCCTGTACGACTTCCATGTCGCCGACAACAACCGCTTCGCCGCCGGCCTCGGGCAGATCGACTGGCCGAAGATCGTCGGCACGCTGAAGGAGATCGGCTATGACGGCGCGCTGACCAATGAATTCGTCGCCCCCGTCGACCGCACGCCGGCTGCCCCCTATCCCGACATGGTCGAACGCAACCCCGTCGACATCTCGCCGGAGCAGCTGAAATTCATTCAGGACCACGGCTCCAGCGTGCTCACGGAGAAATTCTACACCGACCAGATGCGCATCAACGCGGAAACGCTGCTGCCGCTGATCAAGTAGCCGAGCCGTTTGGAAAAGCCCTTCCGCCTCACCGCGGCCGGGCCGAGGATGAACATGCGCATCAAGACGGTCCAAGCCTGGTGGGTCCGCATACCGATCGAAGCCGCGAAGCAGCACCGCAGCGACTTCGGTCAGGTGGCGACGTTCGACGCCGCCATCCTGCGCATTGAAACCGACGACGGTCTGGTCGGCTGGGGCGAAGGCAAGAATGCTGCCGGCAGCGCCGGCAGCTACGGCGCTCTCGTTCATTTGCTGAACTACGAGGTCGGCCCGCAGCTGGTCGGCCGCGACCCGGCCGACATCGCCGTCATATGGGAGATGCTCTATAATGGTACGCGCCACGACAGCGCCGCTCGCGCCGGCCATGCCATGCCGCAATTGGCACGACGGGGCATGAGCATCGCCGCCATCAGCGCCGTCGACATCGCATTGTGGGACATTCTCGGCAAATCGCTCGGCGTTCCGGTCTGGCGGCTGCTCGGCGGCCGCAAGCTCGACCGCATGCCGGCCTATGCTTCCGGCGGCTGGGCCACTGCGGAAGCCATCGGCGACCAGCTGCGGTCCTACATCGCCAAGGGCGGCTTCAAGGCGCTGAAGATGCGCGTCGGTGCGATGGACGGCGCCCCACATCTCTCGGCCGCTCGCGTCCGCGCCGCAAGACAGGCGCTCGGTCCCGATATCGACCTGATGGTTGACGCGCACGGCACGTACACGGTGGCCGAAGCCAAGCGCTTCATCCATCTCGCCGGCGACCTCGATCTCGCCTGGTTCGAGGAGCCGGTGATCGCCGACGACAAGCCCGGCATGGCCGAGGTGCGTGCCTGCGGCTCGATACCGATCGCTACCGGCGAAAGCGAGGCGACGCGCTATGCCTTCCGCGACCTCGCCGTACTCAAATCCGCCGATATCTTCCAGCCGGATCCGGCCTTTTGCGGTGGCATCAGCGAGGCGATGAAGATCGGCACCATCGCCAGCGCCTTCAATCTGCGCTTTGCGCCGCATCTTTGGGCCGGCGCGCCCTGCTTCTTTGCCGGGCTGCATGTCTGCGCTGCTTCGCCGGCGAGCTTCACCGTCGAATATTCGCTCGGCGCCAACCCGATGATCCACGATCTGATCGAAGAGACTGTCGAAGCAAAGGACGGTATGGTAGCGATCCCTGATAGACCCGGGCTGGGATTCACCATTTCGGAGCGGTTCCTGGAGGCGCACGCGCAACACGGCTGACATGAAAGAAAAGAACCTTCTCGCGGAACTCGCCGCCTATCTGTTCTCCCATTCGGACAAGGAGACGGGCCGCACGCCGTCGGAGCGCGAACTGGCAGAGCATTTCAGCGTCAGCCGTGGCCAGATCCGCGAGGCGCTGGCCATTCTCGAGGCCATGCGCATCGTCGAGCGACGGGCGAAATCCGGCATCTACATCGATACGAAGCAGGCGAGCGTCGAGGCGATGGCGCTGTTCGCCCGCGCCGGCCTGCCGCTCGATCCCGTCCAGATCTACGAGACGGTCGAGTTGCGCAAGATCCACGAGATCAAGGCCGCCGAACTTGCCTGTTCACGCGCCACCGAGGAGAATTTCGAGCGGCTGCGCGAGATCCTGAAGGTCTCCGAGGATCGCATCGCTGCCGGTGAAGGCCTTGCCAGGGAAGACCGCGAGTTCCACCTCGAGATCGTGCGGGCGACCAAGAACAGCGTCTTCCACAATATCTGCAGCGTCTACTACATGATGGGTGAGCTGCGCCTGCCGATCTATTTCAACGATCCCGAACGCAGCGTGCGCTCCCATGCCGAGCATATCCAAATCTACGAGGCGCTGCTGCGCCGCGATGGCAATCTCGCCCAGGCGCTGATGAGCGCCCACCTGCAAGGCGCGGAAAGCTACTGGAAGGGGCTGATCGAGGGGCGTGGGGCGGAACCGGAAAGCCCAGCGCTCGAAAAGGCCTGAAATGCCCAAGATCCTATCAACAC
Source organism: Mesorhizobium sp. WSM4828 (assembly GCF_055811175.1). Taxonomy (NCBI): domain Bacteria; kingdom Pseudomonadati; phylum Pseudomonadota; class Alphaproteobacteria; order Hyphomicrobiales; family Phyllobacteriaceae; genus Mesorhizobium; species Mesorhizobium sp. WSM4828. The sequence goes on from NZ_JBVVQK010000031.1 coordinate 58,439, forward strand.
ACAGACTGCACCCTCGTGCCGCTTCCATGCTGACGGGGGCCGGCGAACTCGTCGTTGCTTCCGCCCTCGATGCGGCCACGCTTGCCGCCGAGGCAAGGGACGCCGATGTCATCATCGTTCGCGCTCCCTTGCCTGCGGCGCTTTTCGAAGGCGCGAAGAAGCTCAGGTCCGCGATCCGCCACGGCGCCGGGCTGGATATGGTACCGATGGAAGCGGCCAATGCGGCCGGCGTGCTGGTGGCGAACGTGCCGGGGGTGAACGCGCGATCCGTCGCCGAATATGTGATGTTCGCGGCGCTGGCGCTGCTTAGGCACTTTCGTGTGTTGGACCGCGACTTGCGTGCGAAGGGCTGGCTGGCGGGCCGCGAACACACGGTGGTGGCCAGCGAGCTAGCGGGCAAGACGATCGGCATCGTCGGCCTCGGCGCGATCGGCCAGGCGGTTGGCCATATCGCGGCACATGGGTTCGATCTGAATGTGGTGGCGACGACCCGCAGCATGCGGCCGGCGCCGGACAGGGTCGGCTTCCTGTCGATCGATGCACTCATCGAGCAGAGCGACATCATCGTTCTGTGCTGCCCGCTGACGCCGGAAACACGGGGGCTGATCAGCCGGGAGCGCATTGACCGGATGAAGCCGGATGCGCTGCTGATCAATGTCTCGCGCGGGCCGGTGATCGATGACGACGCGCTGATCGAGGCCTTGCAGAAGGGCCGCATCGGCGGCGCCGCGCTCGATGTCTTTGCCACACAACCGCTGCCGCCCAACCATCCTTATTTCGGCTTCGACAACGTCATCGTCACCCCGCACATGGCCGGGATCACCGAGCAGTCGATGATGCGCATGGGCGTCGGCGCGGCTGGCGAAGCCTTGCTGGTGCTGGCCAACAGATTACCGGTCAATCTACGCAACCCCGAAGTGGTCGAGCACTACCGGCGGCGGTTCCCTGTCGATCTCTGAGAGTGCCTCAATTTTCCCGAACTCGCCGGCGATGATGCCGGCATGGTAAACGTCACAAAATTCCTGCTGACGGCCGGCTTCTGCGTGGCGACGGCGCAAGCCTTCGCCAACGGACAGGGCAGCTACGTGTTCTGCGACAACGGCTTGCGCTGCGTGGCGGCACCCTGTCCATCGAACAGCGCACTCGACCTCGCTACTGGTAAGCTCATCAAAGGCGTTTCAATCGACATCGATCGCCTGCCGCAGCAAGACAAGGCCCTCGATCTTTCGGACAAGCTCTATGCCGGCAAGGTCGTTGTTGTCGGATCGATCGAGAACCGCACCCGGACCTTCAACGGCAAGCGGTACACCCTGCCTTGGCTGGTTGCCACCAGCATCGAACGCGCCGCCAAGGACAGCGAACGCGGCCACTGCTCGTCGCGCTGACACGCGCTATCGGATCAATTTGCAAGCAGCGCCTCCACGCCGGCTGCGATGCGCAGCAGGTGGTGGTCACGGCCATTGCGCGCCACCAGCATCAGCCCGGCCGGGCGCGTCATTCCCGGCATCGGCAGCGAGATGGCTGATAGATCGAACTGGTTGGCGACCTGCGTGTTGCGCAGCAGAAGGCCTTCCGTCCTGTTGCACAGAGCCTCGTCGTCGGTCATCGAGACGATCGTCGGCGCCGTCACCGGCGTGGTCGGCAGGGCCAGCACGTCGACCGCTGCCAGTCGCTCATCCATTGCGGCGGCCAGCGCCATGCGGCGGCGCATTGCCCTGATATAGACCGTGGCCGGAATGGTGGCGGCGCGCGACAATGGCCCGCTTACCCGCGGGTCGACCGGCGTCGCCGCTCCCGTCGCCAGCCAGTCGGCATGGATTTCCGCCCCTTCCATTGCCGCGATCGACGCGCGTTGGGTTGCCGCGCGCAGATCGGCAAGCAGGTCGTCGATCGACAACTCGACAAGCCGCGCGCCGCTAAACTCCATCTTGCGCAGACACCGGTCGAACGCCGTCGCGACCTCTTCCTGCGTATCATCGAACAGCACGCCGCGCGCAATACCGATGCGCAGGCCGTCCAGCGGCAGCGGCAACAGTGCCGCGAGGTTTTCGCCCGACATCACTGCATCGGCCGCCGCACATTCGGCGACGGTGCGGGCCAGCGGACCGATCGAGTCCAGCGTGGCCGACAGCGGAAACGCACCCGCGAGCGGCACGCGCCGCGCGGTCGGCTTGAAACCGACGACGCCATTCAGCGATGCCGGAATGCGCACCGAACCACCCGTATCGGAACCGATAGAGATTTGGCTGGTGCCTTCGCCGACCGAAACGGCGGCGCCTGAGGACGAGCCGCCTGGAATACGGCTGGCATCGCTTGCATTGCCGGGCGTGCCGTAATGTGGATTGACGCCGATCGCGGTAAAGGCGAACTCGGTCATGTTGGTCTTGCCGAGGATGACTGCACCGGCTTGGCGCAGCCGGCGCACGACAATGGCATCCCGCAGCGCCAGCGCTGCGGTGGCGAGCAGCAGAGAGCCCGCCGTGGTCGGCTCGCCCGCGACATCGAACAGATCCTTGATCGAGACGATCGCCCCATCGAGCGGTCCGAGCGAGACGCCGGCTTTTCGCCGCGCATCGGCGGCGTCGGCCGCCGCCCGTGCGGCTTCCGGGTAGAGCTTTACGAAAACGCTTTCATCGTCGACGCGAGCGGCAAGACGCGAAAGAATTGCTTCGAGGCGATCACGGGCTGATTGCATTTTTCGGTGTCGGACTCCGCACGCTTGCAACGTCTTAAGGTAGCAGCCTGAAACTGGCCGCAGGAGACATAGCCCGGCACGGTCGGATTTGCACCTGTCGAACCGAAGGAGGAAGGCCCGATGCTCTACCAAGGCAGCTGCCACTGCGGCAAGGTCGCGTTCGAGGTCGAAGGCGAGTTGACCGGAGCCGTGCGGTGCAATTGCTCGATCTGCTCGCGCAAGGGTGCACTGCTATGGGCAGTGCCGCATGAGAGCATGCGGGTGCTTGGCTGGGGCGATGATCTCGGCCGCTACAGCTTCGGCAACCATGTCATCGCCCACCGCTTCTGCCGCAGCTGCGGCATTCACCCCTTCGCCGAGGATGTCGGCGAAGGGAGCGGGCGAAGTGCTTATATCAATATTCATTGCATCGAGGCGTTGGACGTCGCCGCTGTGCCGATCTTCGACTTTGACGGCCGTTCCGTTTAATTTAGGCCTTGGGATCGTCGACCGGCTTCGGGCCAAGGAAGAACGCCGCCAGTGCCGCAAGCAATGTCGCCGCCGCGCAATAGGCGAAGGCGCTGGCAACGCCGGTGTTGTCGACCAGCAGGCCGCCGAAGACGGCGCCCAACGCGATGGCGACCTGGAATGTCATAACCATCAGCCCGCCGGCGCTTTCCGCCTGATCGGGGGCGGCCCGCACCAGCCAGGTCTGCAGCCCGACTGGGACGGCGCCGAAGGCAAAGCCCCAGCTGGCCACTGCTATTGCAGCAACCACGGGTGAGCCTCCGACGACCAGCAGCAAGAGCGCCGAAAACGCGATCAGCAGAGGCGCCAGGCTGACGGCTGCCTTGAGGCTGCGTTCGGCAACGAAGCCGCCGGCGAAATTGCCGAAAAAGCCACCAATGCCGTAGGCGAGCAGCACAAGCGAGATTGTCTCGATGTCCAGCGCGGGCACCTTCTCGAGAAACGGGCGGACATAGGTGAAGCCGGCAAAGTGTCCCGAGGCGACCAGCAGCACCACCAGCAGCGCCACCCTGATCATCGGCCGCTTCATCACCTCCAGCAGCGTGCGAAAACCTGCCGTACCTGCCGGCGGCAGCTTCGGAATGGTAGCCACCTGCACCAGCAGGGCCAGCGCGCCGACCACGGCGGCGATCATGAACGCCGTCCGCCATCCCCAGATGTCGCCGACATAGGCGCCGACTGGAGCCGCACAGACCGTCGCCACCGAAACGCCGGTGAGGATGATCGACATGGCGCGCGGCATCAGCCGCATCGGAACGAGCCGCATCGCCATGGCAGCCGACATCGACCAGAAGCCGCCGAGACTGATCCCGAGCATGATGCGGGCGATCAGAAGAACGGGAAGCGACGATGCAAACGCGGCCACCAGGTTTGACAGCACAAGCAGCACCGTCAGCGCCCACATGACCAGCCTGCGGTCCAGCCGCTTGGTGACAATGGCCATGGTCGGCGCCGCAATCGCGCCAATGACGGCGGTGGCCGTTACCGCCTGCCCGGCGGCGCCTTCGGTGATGCCGAGATCCTGCGCAAGCGGCGTCAGCAGGCTGGCCGGCAGGAATTCCGCGGTCACCAGCCCGAAGACTCCGAGCGCCAGGGAGACCACCGCCCCCCATGCGGGCTCGGATCGTTCGCCGGTTTCCGATGGATCGAGAACGGCGTCCATGACGCCTGTCGCGGGTTCGGTCATGAGAGAATCTCCGGTCTGTTGCAGCGCAGCATTTGGCTGCAATGCAACATAGAGAGTGACTGGCTGGAGTTTCCATGCTAGAAACACCATTATGTTTGACCGTTCGTCCAAAATTCCAATCACAGGCGATCCGCTGACAGACATATTGCGCGGATTGCGTCTCGAAGGCGTCGATTACGGCCGTTGCGAGATGAAGGAACCCTGGGGCATCCATTTTCCGGCTCAGGCGGCGGCACGGTTTCATTTCATCGGCCGCAAAGGCTGCTGGTTGCTGCAGCCGTCCGGCGAATGGGTGGAACTCAAGGCGGGCGACGCTGTGTTGTTGCCGCGCGGTTCGGCTCACACGCTGGCGAGTGAGCCGGGTATCGAGGCGGCGCCGATCCACGGCTACGAGGTCGAGGAAATCTGCAAGGGTGTCTATTGCATGTCGAATGACGGCGTGCCCGGCTGCCGTCCGGGGACCTTGCTGTTTTTCGGCAGCATGTATTTCAATCTCGATGGCTTGCACCCCTTGCTCGGCATGATGCCGGACGTGATGCGCGCGCATGAGCTCGAAGCCTATGAGCCAGGTATCCCGCATTTGCTGGAAGCGATGGCCCGCGAGGTGACGATGGAGCGGGTCGGCTCCGGCGGCATTCTGGCGCGGCTGGCCGATGTGCTCGCCGCGACCGTCATCCGCTCATGGGTCGAGCGCGGCTGCGGCGATGCTTCCGGATGGATTGCGGCGGTCAGGGACCGCGAGATCGGCCGGGTACTGGCCGCGATCCATCTGGAACCGAATCGCGACTGGACGGTGGAGGCTCTGGCGAAGATGATGGGTGCCTCGCGATCAGGTTTCGCCGAGCGCTTCGCAACCATTGTCGGCGAAACACCGGCAAAGTACGTCACGCAGGTGCGGATGCACCAGGCGAGGCAATGGCTGGTCCGCGACCGGCTCAAGATTTCCGTCGTCGCGGCTCGCCTCGGCTACGAATCCGACGCCTCCTTCAGCCGCGCCTTCAAACGGGTCATCGGATCGCCACCCAGCCATTTCCGGGCCGAGGAACAGGCGGAGATCCGCTAACCTAATTAGGCCGGCTAAATGTTGGCCGGCTTATTGCTCGGTGATGCAGGCCGAGCCGGCGCTGCTCTTGCAATATTTACCGGAGGCCCCGCACCTGCCATCCGAGACTTCGACGACGGTGCCGCTCAACAACAGCTTGCAGTCGCTGGTGGACAGATTGACCGCGCCGTTGAGGTCCTTGATCTTCTTGGCGTCGACCTGCGCGCCGGCGACAACTTTCTTGGCTGCCTGCGCCTCGCCCAGATGCGCCGCCGACAATCCCATACCGGCGACAAGCAGGATCGTCGCAAAACTGCGTAACAGATTTCCCATAGCCAACCCTCCATTTTGGGCCTCCAAATTGGGGCCTGCAAAGCCCGTTTGGGACCAAAGGATCAGCCTATTCTACAAATCGAAGCATCCGCATCCCCCGTACGGGGGATGACGGGAAGACTCGAGCATGTCGCAGCCAAGTGGAATTACGTGGCGTCGCACAAATGCGGCTAAAACACATGGATAGAGCGGGATTGCACGGTTCACTTTGAACGCATCCCGCTCTAGCGCAGTAAAGAGGCTTATACTTAGCCGGCGTGACGCAGGCTTATTCCGCTGCCCTTGTCGAACAGCACCACCTTGTCCGGGTTCCAGGCAAAGCGCACCGGCTGCTCTATCTGGACGTCGGTCCTGGCCGGTACGGTGGCGCGCAGCATGGCGTCGCCGACCCGCAGCGTCAGGATCTTCTCGACGCCATGGTTCTCGACGTCATGGACCCGCGCCTCGACCGGCGCGCCGGTCTCGAGATAGACGTCCTCGGGACGAATACCGAAGACGAGCGGGCGACCGTCGGTCGCCGCGCCCGTCTTGGGGGGGGGCGGGGGGGGGGGGGGGGGGGGGGGGGGGGGGGGGGGGTGGGGGGGGGGGGGGCGGGGGGGGGGGGGGGGGGGGGGGGGGGGGGGGGGGGGGGGGGGGGGGGGGGGGGGGGGGGGG
>NZ_JBVVQK010000032.1:0-62829 GCF_055811175.1 Mesorhizobium sp. WSM4828
CTAACCCTTCGCCGTCATCAGGCTGGGTAGAGGACTTGCACCTCCAAGCTGTCGATCATGCTCGGCACACAACAAAAGGGCGCCGACCGCGCCCTCTATCACTGCTTGGACCGATCTAATGCCGGTATTGCTGAATGCGCGTGGTGCGCAGGCCGGCAAGGCCATATTCGTCGATCGACGCCTGCCAGGACAGGAATTCCTCGGTGGTGAGCTTGTAGCGCTGGCACGCCTCTTCGAGGCTCAAAAGCCCGCCACGCACCGCCGCCACAACTTCCGCCTTGCGCCGGATAACCCAGCGACGTGTGTTTGTCGGCGGCAGATCGGCGATGGTAAGTGGGCTGCCGTCTGGCCCGATAACATATTTGACTCGCGGTCTAATTAGATCGGTCATCGTACTCTCTACAAAAAACTCAAAGACCCAATCCCCACCACATTACCGCCACAGCTTTAAAATTTGCCTAAGCAGACCCTAATGGTTAGGTAAGGATCATGAACGCGGCGTTAGCCTTTTCATCGGCATTTGAAACATCTGCCGGCAAGCGCGTTGAACCCGGCAGGAAAAATGAGCCGCCCCGGCAAAGCTGGCGCAGCCGAGACGCTTGACCTATATTCCGGCCATTGGCATTGAAGCGCCGCGCAGAACGAAAGAACCATGAACAGCCTCGACCTTCCCGGACGCCCCGAAAACACCCGCGTCGTCGTCGCCATGTCGGGCGGTGTCGATTCGTCGGTCGTTGCCGGTCTCGTGAAGCGCGAGGGCTACGACGTCGTCGGCGTTACGCTGCAGCTTTATGACCACGGCGCGGCAACGCATCGGGCCGGCTCATGCTGCGCCGGCCAGGACATCGACGATGCCCGTCGCGTCTCCGAGACGCTCGGCATCCCGCACTATGTCCTCGATTACGAGGAGCGCTTCCGCAAGGCGGTGATCGACCCGTTCGCCGAGAGCTATGTCGCCGGCGAAACGCCGATCCCTTGCGTTTCCTGCAATCAGACGGTGAAGTTCGCCGACCTGCTTGCGACCGCCAAGGAACTCGGCGCCGACGCGCTGGCCACCGGCCACTACATCCGTTCCGGCGCCAATGGCGCCCACCGCGCGCTTTACCGGCCGGTCGACGCCGACCGCGACCAGAGCTACTTCCTGTTCGCCACCACCCAGGCGCAGATCGACTATCTGCGCTTTCCGCTCGGCGGCCTGTCGAAGCCTGAGGTTCGCGCCATCGCCGAGGAGATGGGACTGACAGTCGCCGCCAAGCAGGACAGCCAGGATATCTGCTTCGTGCCGCAGGGCAAATATTCCGACATCATCGCCAAGCTGAAGCCCGCTGCCGCCAATCCGGGCGACATCGTCCATATAGACGGGCGCGTGCTTGGCCGCCACGAGGGCATTTTGCGCTACACCGTCGGTCAGCGCCGCGGCATCGGCATCGCCTCGGGCGAGCCGCTCTACGTCGTTCATCTCGACGCCGACCGGGCCCGTGTCGTGGTCGGCCCGCGCGAGGCGCTGGAGACCCACAAGATCTTCTTGCGCAACATGAACTGGCTGGGCGATGGCCCGCTGACAGCTATCCCGGCGACCGGGCTTGAGCTTTTTGCCAAGGTGCGCTCGACGCGGCCGCCGCGCCCAGCCGTGCTGCATCACCGCGCCGGCGTCACTTCGGTGGAGCTGGTCGACGGCGAATCCGGCATCGCGCCCGGACAGGCTTGCGTGCTCTATTCCGACGATGGCAACGAGGCGCGTGTGTTCGGCGGCGGCTTCATCGAGCGCTCCGAGCGCGGTGCCGAAGCCGAGGCGATGCTGACGCGGCTGGCCGTCCAGCCGGCGCGGGTTCCCGCCGAATAGGCGGCGTTTCGCTTAGGACCTTGTATGGGCGACGGTGCCGGCGGTCAGGATGCGCAGCACCCTGATGGCTTCCTCGCCGCTGGTGCGCGGTTCGGCCCGCGTTTCGATGCAGTGGATGAAATGCTCCAGCTCGCGCGTCAGCGGCATGCCCTCGCCGACCGCCACATAGGACGGCTCGTTGGCGGTGAACGCCCATTGGCCGCTGTCCTGCCAGACCGCGTGGCGGTAGACGGCAAGCTTGCGCTCCCACGGCTCGACGTCGTCAAACACCGCCATCGCCTTGGTGCCGACAACGGTCAGCCGCCGTTCGCGGTAAGGGTTGAGCCGCGAGGCAAACAGATGGCCGCGCAGGCCGTTGGGAAAGCGCATGTGCAGATGCGCAAAATCGCTGAGATTGTCGAGAAGAGCAGCGCCTTCGCCACGCACCTCGACCGGCTCGGTGCCGGTGATGGCCAGGATCATCGACAGATCATGCGGCGCCAGATCCCACAACGCGTCGTTTTCGGTGTGGAACTTGCCGAGGCCGAGCCGATGCGAGTGGATGTAGCGGACCTCGCCTAGCTCGCCATTGTCGATCAGCGCCTTCAGCGTCTCGAAGGCGGGATGGAAGCGCAGCACGTGGCCGACCATGAAGACACGAGCATTGTCGGCGGCCGTCTGCACCGAGCGCTCGGCATCGGCCACCGTCAGCGCGATCGGCTTCTCCACCAGAACGTCCTTGCCGCCGAGCACGGCGCGCACCGCCATGTCGGCATGGAACTGCGGCGGCAGCGCCATGACAATGGCATCGACATCGTCGCGGGCAAACAGCGCCTCTGGCTCGATCGCCAGGCAATCCTGCTCGCTGGCAAAACCCTCCGCACGCGCCGGATTGACGTCCGAAACCGCATGCAGCGCGCCGAGCGCCTTGAGGGTGCGGATGTGGTTGCTGCCCCAGTATCCGCAACCGAGGACTGCAATGCGCGGTTTCATCAATTCTTGACCATGGCTTTCGTGGCCGAGACATAGCGACGTGCCTCGCTGAACTCAACCCCGGCCTGTGCGCCCAAATGTCTGCCCGGCAAAGCTTTAGGCGCCAGCAATATGCCGGCGCGGCAGCCACTTCGATGCTTGACAGGCTTGGCCTCGCAACCTTATATCCGCGCGACCTTGGCGAATGCGCCGATATGCCTGCCGATTTAAGCTGGATTTCGGGCCTTCGCCGCCCTGGCGGGGTAGCTCAGTTGGTTAGAGCACGGGAATCATAATCCTGGGGTCGGGGGTTCAAGTCCCTCTCCCGCTACCATCACTGCAGCGTTGGGCGCCTCTCCCGGCTTGCGATTTGGCAGGCTGAGAAGCTCCGCCAGCGCACCGCGGACTTTCAGCTCAACCTGTCCCCGACCCTCCGTCGGAATGACCTCGATCCCCGTGACCAGTGAGCGGATGATCTTCGCCGCCTCGTGCCGCTCACGCTCATCGGACTGCAACGCGTCCTGGAGCTCGGATACTTGCCGACGGTAAACCGTCACCGCTGCCGGATGAAACTCCACAATGCTTTCTGCGGCCGCCATCGCCTGAAGCTCTCGGGCCAGATTCTCCTTTTCGCGCTCGAGGGCCAGTAGCTTCGATTTCATGCTGGTCGTCGCGACACCGTCAGCGATAGCATCGACGATGTTAACGATCTGCCTGTCGATGCCGGCATGCCGCCTTTCGACTTCCCTTTGCCGTTCGCGGTTCATGGCGTTCAGTCGCTTATGCTCGGCATGATATTCAGCAAGGAAGCCCGCAGTGGCATCTGGCGCCAGCAAGCGCCGCTGGATGCCTTCAAGCACACGCTTCTCAAGCTCGCCAACACGGATCGTCCTGTTATTGGTACAAGTGCCTTTCTCACGGTGGGCGGCGCAAGCAAGCTGGTCGCTGTTCTTCACCGTATAGGAAGCGCTACAGCAGCCGCACCGCACAAGCCCCGAGAACATGTGCTTCGGCCGTCGGCGGTGATGGAGTTTCATGCCTCCATAGAGCTTCTTGCGGGCTTGCACCGTATCCCACAGCTCATCGTCGATGATACGCAGATGCGGCACTTCAACGACCTGCCAGGCTTCCGGCGGATTCGGTCGCGAGATGCGCTTCCCAGTCTCGGGATCCTTGCGCATTTGGAGACGATTGAAGACGAGCAGCCCGATATAGGCTTCGTTATAGAGAAAGCCGCTTCGCCGCTTGAGATTGCCATTTATGGTCGAGGCGCCCCACGCACCGCCAAACGGTGATGGGATACCTTCCTTGTTGAGGCCTGCGGCTATCGTACGTGCCGATTTGCCAGCCGCGAACTCCAGAAAAATCCGACGCACGACCTCGGCTTGATCCTCATCGATCTCGCGCAGACCGCGGATAGGTTCGCCGCGTTCATCGAGCTTTTTGACCACGCGATAGCCGTAGGAGAGGCCGCCGGCGTTGTAGCCGTTCAATATGCGGCCGCTTTGGCCCCGCCTGATTTTGGCGGCAAGATCGCGCAGGAACAACGCGTTCATCGTTCCTTTCAGGCCGACGTGCAGTTCGTCTACAGCACCCTCCGAGAGAGTGACGATCCTGACACCGGCAAAGCGCAGTCGCTTGAAGAGGCCGGCTACGTCCTCCTGGTCGCGTGACAAGCGATCGAGTGCCTCGGCTAGAACGATCTCGAATTGCCCGCTTTGAGCATCGGCTAGAAGCCGCTGGATGTCTGGTCGGCGGATGATGCTTGCACCGGACACGGCGGCATCGGCATAGGTCCCAACGACAGTCCATTTCTCCCTGTCCGCGTGCTCTCGGCAAAGCCGCAGCTGATCCTCGATAGAGGCTTCGCGCTGGTTGTCGGATGAGTAACGAGCATACAGCGCGACACGGGTCATGGATCGCTCCTCTGCCTCTGTCTGCTAATGTCCGCCGCCGTCCCCATCCTCCCATTCTGACGGTCTTTTCTCAAGAGGATGAACTTTGTTGTCATTGGCCGCATGCAATTGTTCAAAATGCTCCCGAGCAACCCGCCGACCCAACAAACGGGCGATCGACAGGACGGCTCGTTCAGCCATGTCTCGTGCCGACATGTCAGCCCTGTAATCATGGCTTGCGCTGTCGTTCCCAGGTTTGGCCTCGTCCACCATGGCATGCCCGCTGTTCTGTGTAGATCAAGGGCATTGAGCGGCGTGATGATCGGCAAGACAAGTTCAGTTGCCGCGCGGTCGTAGTGTGGCGTGAAAATACTTGCGCGCTGCGATTTGGGAAATTCGAAGCCGGACTATTACCAAAAGCTCTGCGCTCTCTAGCAATATCGCACGCGATATCCAATATGCCTGCATGAGACTGCTTTTCGATACGGCGACCATGGTGGCTGCGATCCGAAGTGACGCTGGCGCCTCGCGCCAACTGTTGGTGGCGGCCTTGGATCGCCGGCTGACGCTCATCGCTTCGGTGACGCTGATGATCGAGTACCAGGCGGTCATGACAAGACCTGAGCACCTTGAGGCTTCCGGCCTGTCGGCCGAGGAAGTGAACGCGTTTCTAGATACCGTGACGGCCGTCGCCGAGCCGGTTCGCCTTGTCTTCCTCTGGCGGCCCGCCGTGCGCGACCCGGACGACGACATGCTGCTGGAAGCTGCGGTAAATGGACGGGCGGATGCTATCGTGACGTTCAACCTGCGCGACTTCGGCAAGGTGGCCGATCGCTTCGGTATCATGGTCCTGTCGCCGGGCGAGGCGCCGAGACGATTGGAGAGAAAGACATGAGGAGAAGCAATTTCGCACTGCGGCTTCAGCTCTCGCTTCTCGATGAGGCGCGCAAGGTGGCGGAGAGCGAAGGCGTGCCGCTCAACCAGTTCATTAATGTGGCAGTCGCCGAGAAGCTTTCGGCGCTGCGCACGGAAAGTTACTTTCAGGAACGCGCTGCCCGTGCCGACATCCCAAAGGCGCTGGACATCCTGAAACGGGCCGGCAAAGGGAAGGCGCCGATCAAGGGCGACGAATTGCCGGATTAACGCTCCCTGAGAAATGGAGCGGTATCGCACGTGCGTCCGAAGCGTCCGTCGGACCGAAAACTGCCGATCAAGGCTGGCGCGGCACGCGCCACCGCGATGCGAAGCTGGAAGTTGGGTTGGGCGGATCTTCATATCTCGCCTCCTTCTTCGTCTTTCAGGCGCTGAAACAGCAGCCAGCCCGCCAGAGCTTGGGACGCTGCTCGCCTTTAAAGACCTGTTCCGGCGTCATCTGCTCTGCGATGCGTATCAAATCGCTGAGTGCCGAGCGGATTTGCAGCCATGGGAATTCGGAGCATTCCTCCCAGGCCTCGCCCTCTCGCAACACGGCGTCGAGCTTGCCCGCTACACCGGCGAGGGTCGTAGCGGGAGTCGTTGAGAACGCTTCCAGCAGATCCTGTGCCCGGTCGCAAGCGTCACGCTCAGCTCTGAGCGCGGCGGTGTAACCATTCTCCTCGGCAGCCGCATCCCAGCGTGCTTGATGCGCCGCGAAATCAGCTTCGGCCTTCTCGCGGAGAGCCACCATGTCCGGCCCTTTGCCGAGTACTTCATTGAGCATCTCGATCGAGTGGACCGTCACGTCCTCACCCGCGGGCAGGCGGACGGTCGCGCGAGGAAAGCCGACGCTCTCGACAAGCCTCGTCTCCAGACGCTGTTGCTCGCGGCAAAGCCGCTCGCTCAGCCTGTGGGCTGTCTGCCATTCCCGACAAAGCGCCAGCGCTGGGTCGAAGAGGGACATGTTCGTCGCGGTAGCGTTGCCGGCAAGAGTACTTTTCTCAAGCATTGAAGCGGTGGACGCGGTCATTCCTCCCGCAAGCACTTGCCTACGGGTGACGAAAGGCAGAGTCGTGGTATTGTCGGAATCAGCCATGATCCGAGCTCCTAACAGCTTGGTTGTGGTCAGGTCGGGCTAAGCGTGTCAGCGCTCAGCTCGGCCGATTTGGAAAATATCCTCTTATACAAATTGATTGACGTCAATCGGATTGTAAGCCTTGCAAAATGCGCTAACGATAGAGCAGTGTCGCGGCGCTCGGGCGATGCTTGGGTGGAGCCAAGACGAATTAGCTAAAGCGGCAAATGTTGCTCGACAGACGATTGCGGATTTTGAGCGAGGGGCGCGGATCCCGATCGCCAACAATCTGATAAGTATAAGGCAAACGCTTGAGAGGGCCGGAATCGAGTTCTTGTCCGAAAATGGTATCCGCTTAAGAGGCCCCATCTGACACCTGTCTGCCAGTACGCTTGGCTAATTGTTGCCGACGAAAACAACAGGTGACAGTGCCGGCCGACGGGCGCTCTCACAACCCTAACCCCCGCTTTCTGCCGAAGCTCCAGTCGATGCCGCCGCTGCTTTGCACGACCCCGCTGATGTGCTGGCCGATGCGCTTGTCGAGCATGGGCTGCCACGGCACCAGTTGAAACCCGAGCCCGTCGTCCAGCATGGCGAAACGCCCGCTGGCAAGGTTGGCCGAGCCGAGCAGCCTACCGCTGACATGGTTGCCGGGCTGAACGGGCACGAAGGTGAGGCCGCGTGCGGCGGCCATTTGCTTGCCGACCCGCGTGACCTCCTGGCCCTCCAGCGTAGCAACAAGGTCGCGCGCGAAGGTGATGGTCCCGCTGGTTGGATCGCGTTCGGCATGGCCCATCGTGACGAGCTGGGCGGCCCGCCTGTCGAGCGCGGTGTCCACCTCAAGACCAAAACCTGACCTCACCAGCGGCACCGGGCTTGTGGCCGTAAGCTCCCGGTCGAGCCAGGTGGCACCGTCGCTGCCGACCTGCGCATCAAGATCGAACGTCGAAAGCACGCGGACGGAAAAGTCCTTCTCGGCGTTCCGGCCATCATAGGCGATACCGCGCTCGGACAGGTTTTTTGGAATGCGCCAGTGGTCTTCGTCGATGCGCTCGACATGGCCGGCCCGGCGCAGTGCTTCGAGGCGTCGGACATGGAAACGGACGAAGGCGTCCGGGTCCTTGCCCTGCTGCAAAAATGTCTCGCGGATCGCCTCCAGGTGTTGGCTCGGCCGATAGATGCCGTCCTCGCCCGCTACGCTGCTGATGTTGCGGTCGGCCGCACGTGGCTCCTGCTTTGGCAGGATCGGATCGAGCGCCACGATATGACCGTGCTGGATGTCGTCGAACTTTGCCGCATCCGCGGTCTCGACATAGTGGGTGCGCCCGTCGACGCCGTCGATGACCAGCGACAGCCGGTCGCTCATCTCATCACCGGCGAGCCCCTTGGCGAGTACACGGCCGAGGACCGGCTCGGTGATGGTCTTCCGGTGCATGACATATTGCGCAGCACCCCGCTCATCGGCGAGGCCGTGTTCCTCCAGCGCCCGGTGCATGGTCTTGATGATGTCGTTGCGTTCGCCAAGCGCCCGCAGCGTGCTTTCGGCTTTGTCGGAGACCACCCACCGGCCGGGCTCGATCTCGCTCGCCAGGCCGAAGTGCTGCAGTCTCTTCGCCCGATCGATCAGCAGATAGCGGTTACTGGAAATGGTGTAGCTGTCGCTGGCATTGGGACGGAGATCGACAAGATCGTGCTCCTGCTGTTCGGCGACCAGCATGCGGTCGAGCCGGGTCAGCCGTTCGGCTCCGATCTCGTTGGCCAGCTTGCGGGCGACCTCGAGCTCGCTTTGCAGCCCGAGTTCCCGTTCCACCAGCTGGCCTGCCCGGTGGCGGATGCCATGGGCGATGTAGTCGCCGGCGATGTTCAGGATCTTGCCGTCGTCGGTGATGCCGCGCACCAGGATATGGGTGTGCGGATGACCGGTGTTGTGGTGGTCGACGGCGATCCAGTCGAGGCGCGTGTTGAGGTCGCTCTCCATCTGCCGCATGAGATCGCGGGTGAAGGAGCGCAGGTCTTCCATATCGGCGGCATCCTCAGGCGCAACGATGAAGCGGAACTGATGGCGGTCGCCGCGCCCGCGCTCGACAAAAGCCTTGCCGTCGGCCTCGTCGTCGACGGCCGAGTACACCCGGCCCTTCTCGCCGTCCCTGGTCACGCCGTCGCGCTGGAGATAGCGCAGATGCGCATCGACGGCCTTGCTGGTCGTCACGAATTTTTGGCCCCGCGCGCTGGTCCTCTTCCCTCGTCCCGGCAGCTTGACGACGCGGGCCTTCACCACGACGCGGCGGGAGCGAAAGCGAACGCCATTGGAGTCCTGCTTCCACCTACCGCCGTCCTTCGGCAATCCTGCCGCCACCTTGCCGCCGCGGCCCCGCGCGTTGAAGCGGCCGCTCCCCTGCCCGTCGTTCCTGCTTGCGCCGAGGCGATTGGGATTGCCGCCCTGCTTGCGGATGGCAATCTCGACCTGGCGCAGAAAGGGCAGCGTGCGCGAATTGACCGGCGTGCTGCTGCGCCGGATCCGGCCAATGCGAACCTCGAATCTGTCGCTGTCACGATCTGCCATGACGACAGCATCGGGAGTCGGATTTGGTGCTTCAAGGTGGCCGGAGCGCCGGGCGTTCTACGGCGCGCAAAGACTTGCTGCGGCGTAGAACAACCGATCGCACATCGCTGCGGCACGACAGCTTTGCTTTTCCAATCAACAGCATAGCCATAGACCGTCAACCCCGCACCTCGCGTCATTCTGCGTTGCGTCGACATCCGCCCGGAAAAACAATGTGCAGACAGACACTTAGAGCAAAGCGAGGGCGAGCGCCAGCTCGCTTTATCTTGCTGTCCTAATCGGTTGTGCTTCCGGTACTCTTTTCACCATCGTCGTCTCTCCTCTTTTTTACTCAAAAACACTTTGCGGCTTTCCGCAACATGCTTGTCCGCGAAACGGCCGAGATCCGGTGCGCCGGTGCGGTCCTCCGCACTCGCCGACGGCGTTTTCGGGCTGCATGCTGGCAGCGCTTTTGCCGTCGGGGTGCAACTTTCCATCGGATTCACGGGGCATCATCACAGGCAGTCCAACGCGGTCCGGCCGTCTTTCGATCGGCTCGGCCGCAAGCAAGATAGCGTGCGTCCCGTCGTTCCTGGTCTGCACCGGTCCTCATCCGCTTCGCAGCGGAGCTCGTGTGTTCAGTTTGCGTCTGTCATGCTGCGCAGTCGTTGCACGTCAAGCGTCGTCGCGCCGTTCATCGGGCTGCGCCAAGCGTTTTCCAGGCCTTGACCCGGGCGCGCGCAACAAGGTCGGTTTCGCGCGCCGCCGGGTCGCCGACATAGCACGTCCCGTCCGTCCACATGGCATGCATGATCACCGCCAGCTTGCGCGCCACCGCGACGGTCGCCATGCGGTGATTGCCCCGCTTCGCGAGCATCGTTCCCCAGCTCCTGAGCTTGTCCTTGCCGCGGAAGCGCGTCATCAGCGCCGACGCCGCCTCGTAGGGGGCGCGCCGGACGTTCCGCGTCGCCGGCCTTCGATATACGCCCCTGCGAGTCGATCGAGGTGCCCGACTGCCAACGCCGCGACGTCAGGCCAAAATAGGCTGCCACGTCGCGCGAGCGGCGGAAGCGGGACGGGTCCTCGACCGCCGTCATGAAGCTCAGCGCGGTCACCGGGCCGACGCCGGGGATCGCCATGAAGCGGTGGCATAGCTCGTCGCGGGCGACGAACCTCACGACCAGCTCGTGCAGCCGGCAGTACTGCTTCCACAGCGCGGCGCGTGCCGTCAGCATGGCGTCCATCAGCTCTGATGTCAGCGCATCGCCAGTCGTCGCATCGCGCACAGCCTGATCGAAAGCCTTCCGCCCGGCCTTGCTCAGGCGAATGCCGAAGAGCGAATGGCGGATGGCGCTCTCCAGATCGAGGAACTTGCGCTTCAGATTGCGCCTGTGCGTCAGCAGCAACCGCATCCGATAACAGGCTTGCGACTTGACGTGCGCGTGCCGGAACCAGCCGGTGCGCATGATGTGGGCAATGCCCAGCGCATCGGCCGCGTCGGTCTTGTTGCGTTGCGCCGACATCGCCGCGCGCACGTGCTGCGTCTCCAGACAGACCGCCGGAAGCCCGAGCTTCAGCAGTTCCGGATGCAGCCAGGGCGACAGCGAACCGGCCTCGTGACCGACCCTTCTCAGCCGCGGCAGGAAAGGCTTCAACACGGCCAGCAGCGCGTCGGGATCGGTCAGAGCCGTCGCCTGCAGATGCACCGCGCCGCGATCGTCGACGACGCACACCGCCGTCTCATCCATCGCAACATCCAGTCCACAAAAGAATTCCATTGTTCGCCTCCTGCGTTGCTTCACAGGCGCAGATCTTGCCGCCGAGTCGCCAGCCACCACCAGTCGCGCCGCGGCCGACGCATAGCTTTGCCGTCCCGCCAGGCGCCCGCCCCGATTACGGGCGGCCGTCCTAATCCACCCTCGCACCCTCGCTGTCCTAATCCACCCTCGCGCAACCATCCGGCTCCTGCACATCTTTCGGATGGCAATCTGGCAACTGTGACGTTCCTTCTTGTCGAGGAGGATCTCCGGCGGTGCCTCAAGGTGCCTGGGACAAGGCTAACAACTCGTACTGGTCGAAGCATGTCGCGACCTGGCCTTTTGAGGCTGGGAATATTGGCGGCACCAGCTTTCAACGACGACTTTTGAGCTGTGGTGCGTCATGTGGTGAGCCCGAAAGATCGGCGCAAACGTACGGAATATCCCGGAAACAGCGCCAGAAGAAGTTGCAAAAGTGAGGCAAGAAAGGGCCGCCGAAGCGACGCAAGCGGCTATCGCTACGGCAGGCGCACGGACAGCGGCCCGATCGCTCTGCGGGCGTTCTGGAGCATGCATGTCGAGGCGATGAACTGGAGCGGCATGGGGCATGCGGAGTATGCCGCTGCACTTGGTCTGTCGCCTCATGCGTTGCGGATCTGGCGCAATCGCCTGGAGAATCCGGCGAAGGAACCGAGTGGCGATCCCTGCTTCATCGCGAGTGCCCGAGCCCGATTAAGCAGCGCTGCTGATTGCGTGCGACGCAAACACCGCTTGACGCCGGACGCGATCGGCCGGCGCCGCTTCAGACCAGAAGCGGGCGATCGTGCAGGAGACGTAGAAGCCCGGCGTCGCCATCGCGCAGGTCTGCCGCCGCCATCGCGTCGCCACCAGCGTGGGTTCCGCTGGCGGGTCGAGGTCGGCCTGACCGCTCGCAAGGCGCGGCGGTTGGCAACCATGGTGCTTGCCGACGGCGCAGCAAATGAGCCGCCTGCGCTCGCGGCCTTGCGCGATCTGGTGCAGCCGCCAGACGGCATGGTGGCGATTGAGCTGGCTGATGACGGCGCGTGTTTGCACCGGGCAGCAGTACTCCGACTGCGGTGAGCGGCAGCTCACTGTAAGGAGAAAGCATCATGATCGTCGTTCCGGGCGGGCGTGAAGGCGCACCTGGCGCTCGGTCATACCGACATGCGCAAGGCGACCTCGACGGCTCGCCACACTAATCCAGGAGCAACTGAAAACGGTCCCATCTCGGATTCCAAACGCATGGACCCCGCGACGAGTTTCGAGCTCGCGGAGGACATCGAGGGATATCGAGCGAGTGCGCGACCATTAACCCGGCAAAGCGAACCAAAGCGCGGCCCGTTGCCCGATCATCCGCTGCGCGTTGAACTGGTCATCGACGTCCACAGCCCCGCCTGCGGACACTGCGGTGGCACCCTGCACGGCATCTGCAAGAGCAGCAAGACGCTCGACTATGCTTCGGCCGCTTTAGGTGCTGCGCCCCGCCGCCCGAACGAGGCCAGTGACCTTGGCCGACATAATAATAGAAGCCACCTGAACGCTCCGATGCATTCCAGATGAACTGCGCTCGAAGGTCCAATTCACGCCGGCGCGACGAGGGTGACCGCGGCCGCCGAGTGTCGCGGCGGTAATTGTTGCGCACTTTCGTCGCTCAATCGTGCAGCGCAGGAGCGATACGTTCTGGCGGTGGTGTGTCCAGGTCTGGGCGCCTGCCCGCGCGAGCGGAAAATCTCGCTTCTCCGACGCGATCAGCAACGTCATCGCGGCCGGACAGAACGATGGAAGCGAAGCTTGCCGGCTTGATATTTGCAACGAATGAGGTTTGTTGGCGGAAATAACGAATTGTTTGCCTGATCGGCAATAAACAGCTCATCCGTTTGAACGCGCGCCCTTACACAAAAAGGAAAACTTGATGACCGTTCCTGCAGACCGAAACTACAACGATGATCTCGTAGCAATTACCGCCGACATCGTTTCCGCCTACGTGTCGAACAATCCGCTGCCGGTCGGCGAGGTGTCGAAGCTGATTGGGGACACCTATGTTGCCTTGCAAGGGATCGGCACGCCTGTCGCTCCGGCCGCAGTCAAGCTGGAGCCGGCGGTATCGATCAAGAAATCAGTGTCACCTGATTTCATCATCTGCCTGGAGGACGGGAAGAAGTTCAAATCCTTGAAGCGACATATCGGGACGCATTACAATCTGAGCCCTGACCAATACCGGCAGAAATGGAGCCTGCCCTCGGATTACCCGATGGTGGCGCCGAACTACGCAGCCACCCGCTCGGCTCTGGCAAAATCAATCGGGCTCGGCCGCAAGGCAGCGCCCGTACCAGTTGCGGCAGAAAAACCAAAACGAGGTGCTCGCGCGGCGGCGGCGACAACAACCGCAACGGCAATCAAGTCGCCGGTGAAGAAGGCGCGAAAGGCACTCGTCAAAGCGTAGCGTGCTGCACCCGACCGATGTGCCAGACAGCAGCGGACCTGAAATGGCGAAGCCCCACCTTTGCAGCGGGGCTTCGTGTTGGTCAGATCACTCTGCAGTGCGTCGGGACCAGATGAGCGAGAACTCGCCGTCAGTGTCGGTCTCAACCAGGCTTGCATAGATCGGAGCGGGGAAGCTCGGGTCATCGAGCTTGACGGAGTGGTAGTCGCGGCCCTCGCGCGAGGTCTTCTTCCATGCGGCTCCGAACTCGGTGGCGCCGGCAAAGATGCGGAAGTCCGGACCTTTCTCGTTGTCGCCTTCGGCCGGGGTCAAAGTCACCGTCTTGACGTTGAGGTTCAGGGTCTTGACCGAGCCGGAGAAGCCGTTCGCGGTGCGGGAGAATGTACCGATCGTCGCCATGGTGGTGGTTCCTTCTGCTATCTCGGGCGGCGCCTATCGCGGCCTCGATGGTGGTCGTGAGACCGGGGACGATTGGGCCGCACCCCAAAGTGGCTGAAACGAAGTGAAAGACGACGGCGCGAGGCTTTCTTGGGCCGCGAGGAATGGACGCAAACCGGGGTCCCCGCCACCGCCTGCGTGGTGGGGTGGTACGGCCAGGGGAAGAAAACGAAGCGGCGTCGTTGCGCGAAGACGATCGAGACTGAGCGAAGCGAAGGCGGTCCTTGGTCAGACCCAATCCATTCGAGGACGCCATAGGCTTAGGATGAACAGACAGAAGTCAACACCACAAAGGCGACGGCGATCAGTCGCGCTTTCCCATCCGTGTCATGAGCGCTTTGCGGGCAATACAGATAACCTACACCTCAACCATACAGCGATGATCGCCACTACACGCACCAACGCCAAGAAGCGCGTCACTGTCGCGCTTCTAGATTGCTGCGACCTGCCCTGCGAATTGCCCCTTTGCGACATTTCTACTTTGCCAGCAACGCGACATTCGAACTTGGTTGCAACATCGGAGCAAAAATGGCGAACATGCAGCGCAAGAACGCGTCGGCCAATACCATCGGCTCGACCGATACCGTGCCGTTCGCTACTGGTAACGGAAAGCAACGGTCAGAAAAGACCTCCGCCAAGCCCGGGCATGCAATATCCGGGAAACGAGGCGGCTTATTTCGATCACCTGTGTGCGTCGGGCTCTACGGTCGCCGAGGTGGGTGATGACGGAATCGACATCTTCTTGACGCAGCTCGGCGATGTGATCCACATAGGGACCACGCTGCATTCATTCCGTTCAATACTTCGATTCGGAATGGCTCGATCGTGCCCGGTGTGCACCTCCACCGCGAGCGTCGGCGCAAGGCGGTCATATTCTGAGTCAGCGTAGCGTGTCGAAGCCAATTCAGCGGGCCCAGTATTCGCAGAGGAAGCATCACTCGCCAGATCCCAATTCCCCCTGTAACGCGAGGCACGTCCGTGGCAGAACTTTGGCATGGCACGTCTAGGCCCGCTGCTGGCGTTTTTAGCGCTCTATGCCCTCATGTATGCTGCATTCGGGATAGCGTCCCCGTTCTGGCCCCGGTATTTTGAGGCGCGTGGCCTGACACCTGAAGAGCTGGGCGTTCTGTTCGGGTTAGGCAACGCGGCCCGGCTGATTGCCGGACCGCTTGCCAATCGAATTGCAGATATTCTCGGCGCTCTCCGTGGCACCCTGGCGGTCTGCATCGGGATCGCGGTGGCGGCGACGCTTGGGCTGGCTGCCGTGCAAGCTCTCTTTCTTCTGATGGCCGTTTATCTGGCCCAGTCGGCCGGGCTAGCACCGATCACAACCCTCGCCGACGCCCTTGCGGCGCGCGCATCGGTGCGCGAGCCCGGTTTTGAGTATGGTTGGGTGCGGGGTGCGGCATCAGCGGCCTTCGTTGCTGGCACCCTCGCGGCTGGCCAAGTGCTCGGAGTTTTCGAGCTGGACGCGATAATATGGATGTACGCGGCGCTGCTCGCCGCAGCGCTGGGTGCCGCCGCGCTGGTGCCGGAATCAGACACTGGCGCCGAGCGGGCTGCGGACCCGGTCGGGCAAAACGTAATCGGCGGGCTCCGCGAGCTGCTCCATCTTCGGACTTTCCGGCGCATCGTGGTGATTGCGGCGCTGATCTATGGCAGCCACGCGATGCATGACACCTTCTCCGTCATCCGCTGGACAGCGGCCGGGGTCGGCACGGCGGCGAGCAGCATACTTTGGTCGGAAGCGGTCACGGCGGAGGTGGTGGTGTTCCTTGTGGTCGGGCCGATCCTACTGCGCCGGCTTGGCGTGGCCGGGGTCGCCGCTCTGGCCGCGGTGGCCGGAATCCTGCGCTGGGTCGTGGAAGCG
This sequence comes from Mesorhizobium sp. WSM4828, assembly GCF_055811175.1. NCBI lineage: Bacteria > Pseudomonadati > Pseudomonadota > Alphaproteobacteria > Hyphomicrobiales > Phyllobacteriaceae > Mesorhizobium > Mesorhizobium sp. WSM4828. The sequence continues at coordinate 15,751 of NZ_JBVVQK010000032.1, forward strand.
GAAACGGCGGTGGTCTGGATACTTGCGTTCGTGCAACCGCTTCACGGCATAACCTTCGCACTGCTGCATCTTGCCTGTATGCGTGTTATCGCCAGCAGCGTGCCCGCACATCTTGCCGCCACCGCGCAGGCCCTCTACGCGATGGGCCCGGGGCTCGCCACCGCGGGCCTTGTCTGGGTATCAGGGCAGCTATATGGAGCCTATGGCCCGCCCGGGTTCCTCATGATGGCGGGACTGTGTGTGCTGTCCCTTCCGCTAGTGATTGGACTGCGCGCAGGGGCCCCATCACCGGATTGACACAGGCACACCTGCCGTATCGGCATAACCAGGCGGCCCGGCACTTCCGGGCGCGCCGGAATGCCGCTGAAGATCGCGGCCAAGATCGACGCGATTGAATCATTTTGGAGTGACAGGATCGAAACCACAGGTGCTTCAGCATTCAAATGCCGAGTTCGTAGGCGAGGTCGAGCAGCAGAAGGCGGAACTCTTTGGGCAGTGCGACAGCGCTGCCGTGTCCCATCGACTGGCCGGAACCGTTCAGCCTCGTGACCATTGAGGCGATGGCCGGCGGGACCCCGGTTATAGCCTTCAGACGCGGCGCCGTTCCGGAGGTCATCGATGGCGGTGTGTCCGGACTGATCGTAGCCAATCGCGCACGGGTCCGGGAAACTTTTGAAAAGTGATTTTTGGTCGGGCGCATGTGTAGCGACTAAATGGCGATCTACCGCTCGCTCGCAGGCAACAAGCGATTTGCAATTGGGCTTTCGAGTTTGAGCGGAACACGCGCTGAGCCAGACCGGCAGATGTCTTTGACGATCTAGACGAAACCTTGGAGATTGGAGACATGGCGCTCAAACGGATGGACAACATAGGTATCGTCGTCGAGGACCTCGGAGGGACGATTGATTTCTTTCGCGAGCTCGGCCTTGAGCTCGAAGGGCGGGCGATGATCGAAGGTGAATGGGCCGGACGCGTCACTGGACTGGGCGATCAGCACGTCGAGATTGCCATGATGCGCACGCCCGATGGCCATGGCCGGCTTGAGCTATCCCGCTTCCTCAGGCCGCCTGTCGTGGTGGATCACCGCAACGCGCCAGTTAACGCCCTGGGCTATCTCCGCGTCATGTTCACCGTGGACGACATCGACGAGACGCTTGAAAAGCTCCGCAGCCGCGGCGCGCAGCTCGTAGGCGAAGTCGTCCAGTATCAAGACACCTATCGGCTCTGCTACATCCGCGGGCCTGGAGGGCTTTTGATTGGACTCGCCCAAGAACTCAGCTGAACATCAGCGAGCGCGTCTCACACAGTCGGTGGTTAGACCAGGACTCGCCGCCGCTATCGGACTGCTTTTCGGATTCGGGCTGTCAGCGTCTGTTCGACCTCGAAATAGCCTTCCCAGGCGTCGGCCTGCTGAGCCCGCGCAGCTGCGGCGAAAACGTCAAATGCGCTGGCAGTTTTGAAGTTCGGCAACTCATCCCAGCTCACGGGTACGGCACACTTGGCACCAGCTCGCGCCCGCGTCGACCAGGGACAAATTGCCGTGGCGCCCTGGCCGTTGCGCAGGTAGTCGAGGAACATGCGGCCTTTCCGCCGCGCCTTGCTCATGTTGGCGACGAAGCGGGAGGGATCGGTGCGGGCCAGCAGTTCAGCGAAATCTTGACAGAAGCTTTTGACCTCTTCCCAGTCGGCCTTGGGAACGAGCGGAACGACTACATGCACGCCCTTCCCCCCGGACAGCAGCGGCCAGGATTGAAGGCCGAGTGCCTCCAGAACGCCGCGGATGTCGAGGGCCGCCTGCTTGACGTCATTGAAATCCAGTCCCTCGTCGGGGTCGATGTCGAAGATCATGCGGTGAGGCAGTTTGGGTTGCTGGCGCAGGCTGCCCCAGACGTGGAACTCGAGCACGTTCATCTGCACGCCGGCGATAAGCCCCGCCAGGTCATTGACCCACAGGATGCGGCTTTCCTTGCCGGACATCTTCTCCAACTGGCCGTCATGGATGGCCTTGGGCATTCCAGGTAATTTGTGCTTCTGAAAAAAGGTCTGCTGCAGGTCGCCCTCGGTGTCGCGCACCAGCGACAGGGGTCGATCCTGGATATGCGGCAACATCTTCTCAGCGACTGCGGCGTAATAGGCGGCGAGCGTCGCCTTCGTCACTTCTGTGCCAGGATACATGACCTTCTCTGGATGGGTCAGGTTCACGCCAACCGCGCGGGCGATCTCCTTGCCCATATGGGGATCCAGATTGGCCGTGGCGACGGTCGCGATCGTCCTGGGCGTTTCCATCACCACCTGGTCGGCGCGCTTGTCTTCGCGCATCCCCTCAAAACTCGGGTGACGCAGGCTGCCGTCGGGTGTCACCTCCGAATAGGTGACCTCGGCGACGAGCTCGGGCTTCACCCAGTTGGCGCGGCGCGCGATGTCGCGCGGTACGGATACGAAGGCCGGCTTCTTCAGAGGCCGCTTCTCCAACTCCGCGAGAATAGATTTGCGCATCGCCTGGGTGAAGCCGGTGCCGACGCGGCCGCGATAGATCAGCTTGCCGTTTTCATAGGTGCCAAGAATCAGCGAGGCCATGCCGCGCCCGGTATCGCTTGGGCGGTAGCCGCCGACTACGAACTCCTGTCGTTTCGTGCACTTGATCTTGAGCCAGCTGGCGGTGCGGTCGCCGACATAGCGACTGTCCGCACGCTTGGCGATGATGCCTTCGTGTCCGCCGGCGCACATCGTATCGAAGACCTTCTTGCTGTCGGCGATATGGCTGGAGAACTGCAGGCTGTCGTCCGGGTCCCTCTCCCCCAGAAGTTTGGCAAGCCGTTCCTTGCGCTCGAGCAAGGGCCGGCTGGACTGATCCTCGCCGTTCAATTCCAGCAGGTCGAAGGCGTAGAACTTGAGCGGCATGCCCGCGGCAATTCCGGTTTTCAGCATGGAGAAGTTGGTGCGGCCTTGGCTGTCGATCGCGACGATCTCGCCGTCGATCAGCGCCGAGCCCTTGGTGAGTGCCTGAAGCGGCGGCAGGATCACCTTGAACTGGCGGGTCCAGTCGTAGCCGTTGCGCGTGTAGACGACGACCTCCGATCCCGAGATCGCGGCCTGCGCACGATAGCCGTCGAACTTCATTTCGAAGAGCCAATTGGCGCCAACCGGAATGTCGTCGGTCAGCGTGCAGAGCTGAAACGGACGAAACTTGGGTAGCGGGTATCGCGGGGTAGATTCTGAGTCCCTGCGCCGTGTGCGCTTCTTGGAGAGAGCGGCCTCTACGGCCGACATGCTGAACTCGAATACATAGTCGGATTCAATAACCCGCGTGGGATTCGGTTCCAAGCCCGTGCGTCAAAGGATTGAACCAGAAAAGTCCGGCTGCGTTAAATGGTGATTGGAATGCATCCTTGGAGGAAGAAATGGCTAGCACTCAAACAACTCGCGGGCGCAGCCAGGATCGCGCGAAGGTCGCTGGCGGGCAGGGTCATGAAGTGAAGTACGAGGCAGGCAAGACCGGAGCCAGCAAGGCTGACGTCAAATCGGCCGTGAAATCGGTCGGTAACAGTCGCAAGAAGGTTGAAGATAAATTAGACAAGAAGTGAGCCGGCCCGAAATCCGCCACGCTGGCAACAAGATCACGTGAAAAGCGCTGGGCATCCCCAGCCAAGAATACTGGCGAGTATCTCCGCCACGTGATCGTGCGCCAAGCGTTCCGCCGCGGACAGCCCTGGCGCAAATGCCCTCCAGTTCCTGCAAAGGGCGCGGAAACGCGACGCTCACCGGCTCGATTCGCAGCCGGCTCGCCAAAGGAGCAGCGGAAGCGAGAGCTGCGTGTCGGCCAAAGAGGGGCGATGACCTGCTGGTGGGGTGAGCAGAGTTCCTGCGCTACCCCCATCCATGCCATTCCATCCATTGTCTGCGCCGATCCGCTGCTGCACACAATGAGCACCAGAAGGCGACGCCTGGCGCGAGGCACGGCAAACGAGGCGAGTTGGGCATCGAAAGGAGGGCGCCCTCACCCATGACGATGCCGCTCTCGTAGACGCTGTAACGCGACTGCTCTCCATGTCCGAGAACCCAGAGCCTCCGGATCGTCGTAGAATTGCTTGAAGGCGACCGCTGGTCCGGTGCTGCCAGTGGCCCGCGACCCGACACCAGCAGCGGCCAGAAGCCGCCCCAGGCAAACCATCACAGCGCCCTCCCCGCTCACGATCCCAGAAACCTCCTTGCCATGTGTCGATCGAGCACCGGCGCCATGGCACGAGCGTGAACTCACGCGACTTTTCGACGACTGCATATTTTCGACTGGCAAGCTCGACAGAGCGGCGGAGCGAAAAGCCCAATGTTCTCAGGTTTTAGGCATGAAATCGAAAGAGGCATCATCCGTCAGCGGCCAATGATACGGGAACTTTAGAGCCGCTACGTCGATTTAGTGTCTTGGAGAGCCCCGCCATGAATGTCGGCGACGAAAGGACTGTATCCGTTTGGGCGAAAACCGAAGTAGCCCCTGATGCGGTTCCGCTCGGGCGGAGTGAAGAAGTCGATGTCGTGGTCGTCGGATCGGGCATTGCCGGACTGTCGGTCGCCTACGAACTGGCCATCGCCGGGCAAAAGGTGGCGGTGCTCGATCGCGGCCGGATCGGAAGCGGCATGACCGCACGCACCACGGCGCATCTGTCATCGATCTGCGACGACTATTTTTCGGAACTGATCAAATTGCGCGGCGAGGAACTGGCGCGGATTTACTACCAAAGCCAGTCGGCCGCTATCGACCGTATCCAATCGATCCTGGAGGCGGAGGGTATCGCGTGTGACTTCCGCCGCCTCGACGGTTTTCTGTTTCCGGCGTCGGGCAGGAAGGAATCCGTCATCGAGCGCGAACTGGACGCCGCTCTGAAAATCGGTGTCGACGTCGAGAAAACCGTGGGCGTGCCGCTTGCAGGCTTTTCGGATGCACCGATCCTTCGCTACGTCAATCAGGCGACATTCCACCCGCTCAAATATCTCCGCGGGCTGGCTGCCGGCATTCGCGCGCGCGGCGGCGCGCTTTATGCTGAGACCATCGTCGACAAGGTCGAGGAGACCGACGGCGGCGTGCGCGTAAGCACGGTCTCGGGCTTTGCCGTATCTGCCAGATCGGCCGTTGTCGCCACCAATTCGCCGATCAACGATCGGGTCGCGCTCCATACCAAGCAAGCGCCCTATCGGACCTACGCGATGGCGTTCGGGATCGCGCGCGACGTTTTGCCGGATGCACTCTATTGGGACACGCTGGACCCCTATCACTACGTCCGTCTGCAGTCTGGCGAAGGCAAGACCGACTTTCTGATCGTCGGTGGTGAGGACCATAAGACAGGGCAGGCCGACGATGCCGACGACCGCTTCGCGGCCCTGGCGGCCTGGATCAAAAAATTGGTGCCCGATATCGGCGCGGAAGCCAATCGATGGTCCGGGCAGGTAATGGAGACCGTCGACTATGCCGGCTTCATAGGCCGCAATCCCGGTGATCGGCGTGTCTTCGTTGCTACTGGCGATTCCGGCCAGGGCATCACTCATGGGGTCGTGGCAGGCCTGTTGATTTCGGACCTGATCCTGAAGGGGGAAAGCCCCTGGCGGGAACTTTACGAACCCTCCCGCAAGACGGTGCGGGCGATCGGCGACTATCTGGCGGAGAATGCGACAGCAATTAGGAGTTTTGCCGAGTATGTCGCGCCTGGCGAAATCGATTCCGCAGACAAGCTGCGGCCGGGACAAGGCGCTATCGTTCGCGAGGGACTTACCAAAGTCGCGGCATTTCGCGATGAAGACGGCACGCTCCACAGGCGCTCGGCCTCATGTACCCATGTCGGCTGCCATGTCCATTGGAACTCGTTGGAACGCTGCTGGGACTGCCCCTGCCACGGCTCGCACTTTGCCGTCGACGGCACGGCCTTGAACGGGCCGGCGGTGGCGCCACTGGCAGAGGTGGAATAGCCTTCGAGGTCAACACTACCGGCTTGTGTCGCGTGTCCGATTGCTTCGTGGATCGTGGACAAACTTGTTCTGACCTCATCCTGAGCACCAATTCCTACGAGAGTCCGACCTTCTTCACGCAAACGAACATTTTTCGGCCTGGGTGACGCTGCCGCCGTCAAGGAGGCATTCAGGTGGATGAAGCCCACCAAGAAGGCCATTAGAGCCCCCGATGATGCGATGTCCGGCAGATGAGGGGCTCATCACTCCGCCTAACGTCCTCAACAGGGATGTCGGCTTTCGCGCGGCAAAGGGTTCGTAGATGGACGGTCGATTTGGCGGCCCGTTGCTGACAGTCAGCCTTGGGGCAGGGAGCTAACCGACAGCTTCATGGCTGTGCAACGAGAAAGCGGACACACGATCACCTAGTGCCAGAGGCCGAAATGGGCCCGAAGCGACCCTTGTCGGGGCTATGATGCTGGAAACGAAGGCTGCCGCCTAGCTCCTGCGGCTCGGATCGCTATCGACGCCGTAACCGGCCGGCCCGCTATGTAGCCTTCGGGCAGAGCGAATTCGGCGCATCGCTCGATATGCCGATTTGGTCTCTCGGGGTGAGCGCCAGGACCATCCTCCCTTCCCAACCTCTGCAATCTATGACCCGCTCCCGTCACAGGAGGATCGCATGGCATTATCTGTTATCGGGGCTGGGTTCGGCCGCACCGGCACGCACACTCTGAACTTGGCGCTTGAAATGCTCGGGTTGGGTCCGTGCCATCACATGGAGGACGTCAACTCTAACCCCGAGCACCGCGACCTGATCCGCGCCGCCGGGCGCGGCGAGCCGGTGGATTGGGACGTCGTCTATGCCGGTTACAAGTCGGCAGTCGACTGGCCGACGGCCTATTTCTGGCGCGAACTCGCCGAGTATTTCCCCGACGCCAAGCTCATCCTCACCGTTCGCAACCCCGAGGGCTGGTACAGGAGCGCACGCGCCACGATCTTCAACACCATGGGCGAGACCTCCGACCCGCAAAGTTTTGGCCGGGCCGTCATAGAGACGAAAATTTTCGGCGGTCGTCTCGACGACGAAACCCATACTATCGAAGTGCTCGAAGCCCACAACGCCGAAGTGATCTCGGCTTTCACGCCGTCGCGCCTGCTGGTCTATCAGGTGGCCGAAGGTTGGCCGAACCTGTGCGCCTTTCTCGGCGTGCCGATCCCGGCCGAACCCTTCCCCCACAGCAACACCACTACCGAATTCCGAAGCCGCTTCGCCAAATAGCCCCGCACCGAGTTCGAGGCTGCAGCCCGGGTAACGCACGCAGCAGCCTGTCCACGCCCGCTCCGATGCGTCTCGTTGCAGCAGGGCGATGCTTTGCGGCTGCCGTTCGCAGATGGAGCATTTACAGCCGCATACATGTTGCATGTCGGAATGAACATTGCCGACAAGAGCGCACTATTCTCGGAGGTTGCGCGGGTCCTGCGCGCGGGTGCGCGTTTCGGTGTCTTCGACGTCATGCGCACTGGAGCCGGCGAGTTGTCTTATCCGCTGCCCTGGGCGAGTACGGCAGACACCAACGCGATCGCCGCGCCGGAGCAGTACCGCGACACACTTTCCGCGGCAGGGTTCGAGATTTTGTCGGAACGCCAGCGGCGCGATGCCGCGCTTGACTATTTTGCCCGGCAGCGTGCCGGCCACCGGGCGGGCAGTACTGGGCGTCCAGACTCTCATGGGAGGGCGGCGGCCCCAGATGGTCCGAAACATGAGCGAAAGTATTTCAGCTGGGCTGATTGCGCCGGTCGAGATTATTGCCCGAAGGCAGTGATGCCTGCGTTCGATTTTCAACCGGCCCTGGCAGGAAACGTAAGGTCTGCTTCGGGACCTGTTGTTGACGTTCAGCCGCGCCTGTGTCTGATCCGGACCTGCACGCCGGGAATGATGCTGGTTCTGCCTTTTACTCGCTTGCGGGGCTTTGGCGTTGGATCCATGGTGGCCATGAAGCGCTTGCCGGCGCCTACAGGATCCCTGGCGTCGTCGATGGCGGCGATTGATTCAGCGGTGAGGTGATAGACCTTGTCGTCGAGCCTGAGGTAGACGCATTGCCTGGTCTGGGCGATGTCGACGCGGTCGTCTCTAGCGAAGTGCTGAGCCAGCAGCTTTGCCATCAACGATAGAACGTCCTGCCTGCTTGCCACGAGCGGAGCCCTTCCATCATCGCGAGCGAACGCTGCTGAGGCCAAGGGGTTCCATGGCTGCTGTCTGGTAAAAGGAAAAGGCGATTTGCAGCTCGCCTTCTCCAACAGATCACCTGGGAAGACCGAACCAGGCTCTGTCTGCGGGGGTTGTTTTTATGCCAACACCACCGCCGGCTGCGCGTCTGCCCAGGTGAACTGCCTCCCCTGGGTTAGCTCGAATGTCCTTATGGTGCTTCCAGACTCGATCGTCCCGAGCCTCGATTTCGCACAGCCGGATCTACTGCTCGAGATAGGCGATCTTCGGAGCCACGGTCCAGGTCTTGACCCTTGGTGGAAGATGTCGGCTCATGGCTTCAGGCTCTTGTAATAGCGGGTCTTGGCGTGGACCTCCGGCGTCGCGGTCAACCCCGCTTCCGGCGCTGTCCAGGGGAACTTCTTCTCCAGCTCGACCGCCCACTGCGTCAGCTCGCCCGTGGCATCGGTGATCACCGCACCAAGACCGGCCTTCACCCTGGCCTCGATATAGGCCTCGACGATGGGCTTGATCTTCTCAGTCTCACCTTCGATGCCGACACCGTCGATCCAGATTTTCTCTGTCATGCTGCCCACTCGACGGTGCCAAGGACGTGGTCGCCCTTGTCGTTGAAGTGGTCCGGCATTTCCGCCTTGGCTGCGAAAAGATCCGCCATGATGCCATCATATTCACCCCTCCGCGCAGCGTAGGCGCCGTTGCAGCGCATGACGAGCGCGGAGATCCTGTCGAACATAGCGCCCGACGTCGAGATGACACCACTCCGCGTGTGAAAACGGAACGGCTTTGAAATCTGACGTGCCATGTGAAGCTCCCTTCAATGCGTTGCTATGCTTCACTGTCGCACATCGCATTGAGGGGATCGGCTGGGCGCTGGCGGCATCTAATAAAGGCCCGCATCTTCGGGCGTGAACGGAAAAGAAGACGCGGGCCGGATCGGACGCCACCGATCATTGCAGCAATTACAGAGGGGAGTAGAATTTTGCTGCGCCTTATAAACTTTCGGGGAGGCCAGCCTGTTCCAAGGCAAGCGCGCTATTTTGCGGTGCCCATTGCCGGTTCGCCGGTCAGCGCCTGGTCGTCATAGCCCTGCAGCCAGGCCTCGGCGTATTCTGCCCAGAATTCCGACACCTGGCGCTCCTTGCCGTCCTTGCGGGCCTGGGAACCATACATCCAGGCGAATTTCGCGCGTTCCTGGTCCTTTTTGGCCATATTCACCCTCAACTTGATCGATCAACGCGCAAGCGCTATGTTTGGCTGAGGAGCCGGGCTTTCACCCGACCCCTCGTTTCCTTGAGCACTCCCGAAGTTGGACCCGCACGGTCACTGACCAGGACGTGCGGGTCTTTCGCCCCTAGGCGCTTCTCTCGGATGTGCTTGCCGGTGATCAGCCGTGAGGCTTTGCTTTTGACAGAGCCTTAGCGGCGCTCCGCGGGTGGTTGCGCTGGCTACCTTCGTAGGCGACGCAGCCGCCCACCCGGGCGAATTTGCTGACAGTCCTCAATCGAATATCCAAGGTGCTCCCGATAAGCGCGGATGACGTGGGTCTCCTCTGACATAGCCGTTAAGACTGCCCCGGGAATGGGGAATCCTTCATAGATATCTCCAAAAAGAGCAGGATACCCGCCACAATCGGGAGATTTCCTCCCGACCTGGCGCCCCAGCAAAAACAAATAAATGGACTTCGATTCGGCCCGATCGGCCTCGTCCATGGAATCGGCCACCTGAAATTGACAGCCAGATCGGAAGATGGCGGCTCGCCTGGTTCTGATAAAGACCAAGAGCTGCCTGCTCGCCAATGAGCTCTTGAACAGGAACTCGAACTCGCCCATGCCGCTGTCCCGGAGACCAAAAACCAACTCTTCAGCCACGATCAGCCCGTGAGGCGCGCACGAAACAAGGTGGAGCCGTCCGTCAGGCGCGACCTGGAGATATCCCGGAATCCAGCGTCGGTCATCCACGCGCGATACTGACCTTCAGTGTACGATTCGCCGTGGCGATAGAGGTTCAAGAAAGTGACATTGAGAAAGACACCCTCAGGCGGGCCGAGGCGGTCGTCATCGACGACGCCCCACCCCGCAATTGCGATCTCGCCTCCCGGTGTGAGGCAACGCGCCGCGTTCAGGATCGAACTGCGCGCCTGGTCAGGCGGAAGGACCTGGACGACGGCCTTCAGGATCGCCAGATCGTGCCGACCGATCGATGGCGCGACAGTTATGTCCCCCTCTTCGACAACCACGTCGTCGGCACCGTATTCTGACAGGATATCTGGCGCGGCCGCTGCGACCGTTGGCAGTTCCATCAGCGTCGCCGCAATATGCGGCCACCGCTCGCGAAGTCCGACGAGAATTGTCCCGGGGCCCCCGCCGATGTCGATCACCGAACCGATCGCCGAGAGGTCCATCGCCCGGGCCAGATGTCGGCCGAAAATCACTCCGCCCGGTGCGAGCCTGCGGCTGAAAGCCGCCGCGGCCTCGGGCCCGGCTTCGGAAAAGTCGTGCAGCGCAGCCGGCCGGTTCTGTCGCAGCGACTCTGCGGTCAGCAAGTCGGCTCCCCAGAGCTCGCGCAGGAGTGCATGATCGCCGCCGCGATAAGTCGGCTTGGTCGCGTCGAGGAAGGCTGACGCTTCGGCTCCGTTGCTAAATTGACCATCCTTGACTTCGAGGAGACCAATGCTGGCGAGCGCGTAGAGGAGCCGCGACAGACGATCGGGCTCGACTTTGAGCGCGGCCCCCAGGCTGTCAGCGGTCATCGCGCTGCCACCGAGCCGGGTGAAGATGCCGAAGTCCAGTCCGGCGCGAAGCGCCAAGGCGGCGGGCACCGCTGCGATCAGCTTGTTGATCCTATCAGAATCCACCATGCCACATCCCCTCCCGCGACCCAGCGCCGGCGATCAGAAGTTTGTCACGGAACCGAAGAGCGTTTGAAGTAGCATGGTCGACCAGACCGATATAGGTGTCCAGTTGGTATTCGACGTCGAGACCGTGAGCGTTCGATCAACTCGACGCCTTGGACATCGTCTACATCCATGTCGTCGAAGGCGCCACGGCCGGACCGCGCGATGTCGCGCGGCGGCGCTTCACCAAAGAGCTATATCGCCAACAACGGTTATGATCTCGAACTCGCGACGTGCGGACGTTGAACTTCCAATGTCGGACGTTGTGAGTTGACCCGAAGCGGACCCTCAATGAGTTGGCGAGCATCATCCGCTCTGCTCACAAGCAGACCCTTGCGAGCAGCAGACCTCAGGATCACCCTGGCGCTTGGCAGCTGAGGCCCAGCCCCTCGTCGGATTGCATTGCCTGCTAGTTAGCCTCCAACACGATGCGGTGATCTAGAAAATGGCAGCAGCTTCGCGGATAACCGAGGTTTCTAGGCCTTCAGCGATTTCGCTAATCCGAAGCTGATTCCGATAGTCAGCTCGGAGCTCCTGGCCCGACCCTTTTGAGAGCTTGGCCAACTCGGTTGCTGCACGAACCGCCAACCAACACGCGCCCTGACTTATCGCAGTATCATAGGCTCTACTTAGGACTTTCATCCCTCGGGTCACATCCGCCTTGGCTACCAAGCAACCCTCAATACGTTCTATTTCAGCCCGCGCCCATTTTTCGTCGGTCTTGTCCATCGCCTCGATAGCATTTTCGATCGCCGCGAGGCCCTCATCGATCCGTCCATGCAGGAGGCAAATGTCCGCAATCGACGAATAGAAGTGTGGCAAGTGCAGCTCCGAGCCAGTCGAGCGCCATCGGTTAATGCCATCGCGCAGCATTCTGAGCCCTTCGTCGGGCAGGTCGCTGCCTATGGCCCAGCCGAGCAGAGTGCGAGCACCGCCAGACCAGGATGCCAGTCTGCGGTCATCAGCTAAAATGAGCATCCGTTCAGCGATCTCACGGCACTCGGCCGGCTCATTGCGGAAACGTCGGGCAAGAGCGAGATTCATGAGGATAAATGCCAGATTAAGCGGATGATCAAGCCGCTCCGCGGTTTCCACGCTTGACGCACAATTGGCGAGCCCGGTGTCGACCCGCCCTGCGAGCACCTGCGCCACGCCCAGATAGCTGCGACAGATCGAGGGGCCGTCCTCTCCATATCTTGCGACATCGAAATCCCTATCGGAGGTCGCCCAGGCATTAATTCCGGCCTCGGCTTCCCGTGCAGCATCCCCAATGGCACCGAGATAGAAATAGGACGTAGCGAGCGCCCGATGCGCCAAAGTCGTTTCCTCAACGTTTTCTCCGCGCGAGGTTTCGGCAAGGAGTTGCTTGGCCAGGTCTCGGCTCCGGTGCAGGTCAGGCCGGTCAAGGTAGAAGTTCCAAAGCGAACGTCGGACAAAAAAGAGGTTGGAGGTGAGGCCCGTGGCTATACAAAGCTCTTCGGCACGGAGAAAGTTCGCTTCAACCTTCTCCGACGCATATCCAGCTGACGCGTTCAGCGGGACGCCCATTTCAATCCGGATTCTGAGTTCAAGCTCATTTGTATCGCCCGATCTAGTGACTGCTTCCAGGGCATCTAGCGCGCCCGTGAAATGCGCGACCGCCTCCGGATTGGCAAATCGCGCCGCGGCAGCTCGCCCAGCTTGGAGGAAGCATTCAGCTGCCTCACTATACCGTTTTGCCGCCACAAGGTGATGTGCAACCAGCTCCGGTTCGGCCGTCGACTCCGAGCCGAGTTTGTCGGCCAGCCGGCTGTGTATGTCCTGGCGCACCGATTTCAACATACTGTGATAGGCAGCATCGCGAACGAGCGCGTGCTTGAACGTGTATCGAGCGTCCGAGCCTCTTCCGCGACGGAAGATCAGCTCGGCATCCACGAGCTTATCGAGTGCCTCTTCCAACTGGGCACCGCTGAGCCGCGTGACGGATCCAAGGAGGTCGTGGCGGAATTCGCGGCCGATGCATGCGGCCATTTGCGCAACTTCCTTGACCGGTTGCAATCGGTCGAGGCGGGCCATCAGCGAATCGTGCAACGTTAGCGGAATGTCGAGATTTGCGAGTCTGGCATGATCTTCGTCGAAGACGGCTGCGCGATCGAAGTGGCGGGCTTCGAGAACACCCTTTGTCAGCTCTTCAATGAACAGCGGCACACCATCCGTCGTGGCGATGATCTTGTCCACAATGGTGGGCGGTAGTCGAATATCGCCAGCGAGCTTCTCGATGAAAGCGGTGGTCTGTTCACGGCCCAGGCGATTAAGCGCCAATTTCGTCACTATGGGATGTCCGCCAAAACCGTGTTCGAAGGTCGGTCTCGTCGTCACCATCATCATGACCCGAGCGTGCTGAATCCGTTCGACACATTGATCCAACAATTCGAGCGTTGTCGCGTCAATCCAGTGGATGTCCTCGATCACGAACAACAATGGCAGCCTTGCTGCCGCGTCGAGGATGTCGTTCAATAATCCGTCAAGCGTTCGCGCTCGCAGCTGCTGCGGATTCAGGCCCGTCAAAGCATCTCTCTGATAGTTTTGAAGATCGAGCAGGGAAGCGAAGATAGGCAACAACGGATTCGCTGGACCTTTGGTGCCTTCGAGTTTTCTGACCTTCTCTTCGTCCCCGTCGGCTTCTCCAATACCGATAGTGCGGCGGAGCTGCTGAACAGCTGGATAGAGCGGCGAGCCAGAGTAATACGGCGAGCACTGATAGCTCAGCCGCACATGTTTCTCTTGAGAGACCGCGTCGATCAAGGCGCGGGTGATGCGAGATTTGCCGATACCCGCCTCGCCGCTGAGAAGCACGAGCTGGCCTTCGCCCCTCTTCGCTTGCCCCCAACGTTCGAGAGCAAGTCCGAGTTCGAGGTCTCTCCCGAACATGATTTGAGGAGCGCTCGTGACGCGCGCGTCATAGCGTGTCTCCACGGCATGTTCCCCGACAACCAGAAATGGCGAGACGGGTGTCGAAAATCCCTTCAGCTCGATAGAGCCAAGGCTCTCAACCGCGAATATTCCGCCGAGCAACTTTCTCGTGCTCTCCGCGACCACCACATATCCCGGTTGGGCCAGGGCTTGCAGCCGAGCGGCGAGATTGGGTGTTTCGCCGACGACCACTTCTTCGTGTGCGGACCCAGTCCCGATGACGTCTCCGACGACACATAATCCCGTGGCAATTCCCACTCTAGCTGCCAGTGGCACTTGACCAGGAGTGCGCAAACTGGCGACAGCTTTCACTATGGAACGTCCAGAGCGGACCGCCCGCTCGGCGTCCTCCTCGTGAGCGTGTGGCCAGCCGAAATAGCACAGCACGCCGTCGCCCATGAATTTGGCGACGTAGCCATCATAACGGGCGACCTCTGCAGCGACCAACGATTGATATGCGGCTAAGACCGAGCCCCAGTCCTCTGGATCGAGCGTCGACGCCAGCGCGGTCGATTCCACGAGGTCGACGAACATGACTGTGAGGTGGCGCCTCTCTGCCTCACTCCCCTCTCGCTTGGGTACTGCACTTTGGAGCGCATCCCGCTTGGCATCGTCGCCTGCTTTCGGCGGTTGGGCCGGTGGACGCGAGAGCTCGTCGATGGCGGTTAGGATTCTTCTCCGGTGACCAACAGACTTTACGCCAAGCTCCCGAAGGTCATCGTCGGAGAGCTTTGGTAGAATTGCCGGATCAATGTCGTTGTCGATGAATGCGCCGGCATACTGCTCAAGGCCCAAGCCTTGCAGCCATGAAGCGATCTCCTTGCCGCCCTGCTGATGATCCATCGAGGCAGTCAAACGCACATACTAAAAATGTCAATCGGACCGCCCCAAGGATTGCGCACCCGCTGCTCCAAAACGCTCCCAATCCGATTGCCGGGGCTCACTGCAGCTCCTGGGGCGAAGTAGAAAGTTAGCGCTTGGACGAGCGATGTCGCTTTTGGTGGACGGCGATAGCCGATGGAATGGCCGACATGCCGGTGCATTGCCGCCCGGCAGGGTGTGGGCCGATAGCTGGCTGGCGGCTTCCAGTGTGAGGTGTAAATGAGCGAACATTCAGCTCGGCGTTGTCAATGCCGCTCGAATTTTCCCCAAAAGTGCCGAAGTAAAATTCCCCAGTTTCGCCGCTCAGACTGTCGCGGAGGGGTGTCCATTTTTCGGTGGCCGGCCGCGCGGCCGCGATGGTGGATTTAATGTCGGCAGCGTGATGGAGGCTTTCGATCGCAAGTGTTCGGGCATGAGCTCGGCGTGCTGGCGGAGCCGATAACTCGATCCTTCGATCTGGACGACGACCGCATGGTGAAGCAGGCGATCGAGAAGTGCGGTTGCGACGACAGGATCGCCGAAGACCTCGCCCCATTCGGCGAAGCCGCGATTTGAGGTGAGAATCATTGCGCCCTTCTCGTAGCGGGCGTTGACGAGTTGGAAGAACAGATTGCCGCCACCGTGGACACGGGCAGGTAGCCGATCTCATCGACAACGAGCAGAGCAGGCCGGCAGAAGAAGCGGATGCGTTCCTGCAGGCGGCCTTCGCGTTCGGCCCTTGCCAGCGCGGCGATGAGTTCGGCGAGCGTGCAGAAATAGACGCTCTTTCCAGCCTTCACAGCCTCGACGGCAAGCGCAATGGCCAGATGGCTCTTGCCTGTGCCGGGCAGGCCGAGGAAGTGGACGACCTCGCAGCGGGCGACGAAGCCGAGTTGGGCCAGCGTGAAGATTCGATCACGGTCGAGCGAGGGCTGGAAAGAGAAGTCGAAGCCGGCGAGCGTCTTGACCGTGGCCAGGCGCCCCATGCGCAGTGCCGTCTTGATCCGGCTGTTCTCGCGCAGGGTCAACTCTTCCGAGAGCAGGATGTCCATGGCTTCGAGGGCGGCGATCTCGCCTTTCTCGAGCCGGCGCACGACATGATCGAGCGCTTCGAGCGCCCGCGGCATCTTCAGGCCGACGAGGTCGCGGCGGATCCGGTCGATGGTGGAGGGCGTGGTGTCGAGCGCGTTCGTCATGGACGTTGCTCCTTCGCCATCACCCGGGCGACGGCGTCGTAGAAGGCCAACGGGCGCTGAGCGACCCTGTCGCCCGAGCCATGAAGAATGACCTCGTCGTTCCTCAGTCTTTGTCGGCGCTTGTGGACGTGGATGTTGCGACCCGCTCCTCGGCGAAAGCTTCGTTGACGACACGCCTTGTGGTGGCGTGAACCCTCGGGTTTGCGACCGTGTCCAGCCAGTGACGCAACTGGGCGTTCAGGTCTTCGAGATTGCGAAAGGACCGGGCCCGGAAGAAGTCCTCGCGAATGTAGCGGAACGGCCGCTCGACCTTGCCTTTCGTTTTGGCGCGGTAAGGCCGACACGCCTTGGGATGGAAACCATAGTGGCGGGCAAGATCAACGAGGGCACGGTTGTAGACGATGCCGCCGGTATCGCCTTCGCCGATCACAGCCGTCTTCATACGGTCGTAAAAGCACTTCGCGAGGAGCGCCGCCCAGCGCCTCGAAAGCCCCGGCATGGCAGCGCAAGACAGTCGGCAGATCCTGGTGGACGACGAAGCGTGCCCAGATAAGGCGACTGAAGCCAAGCACCAAGGAGAATAGCCAGACGATTCTCGGCGTGGTCGGCTCATCGGCAAAGACGACATTGAACTGGGCGAAGTCGACCTGCGCCTGCTCGCCGGGCGGGGTCTCGAAGCGAACCTCGTATCCACGCTCCGCCGCGGCAGGACGGACGTCGCGCAGGAAGTCGGTAACGGCCGTGTAGCCGCCGCCATAGCCGAGGTCCTTCAGTTCGCGGAAAAGCCGGCTGCCGGTGAGCCCAGGACATCGCGTGACATGTTCGCGAAGATGGGCCGTGAAGGGATCGATTACCGCCTGACGCGGCTTGCGCGGTCCGTAGGCCGGAGCCTCGAGCCCGCGCGCAATGTATTTGCGCACCGTCTTGCGGTCGATCCCGCTCTCCCTGGCGATCGCCGACACCGACAGGCCCTGCCGATGCAAATCCAGTATCATCATCATCTCCCCGATCTTGATCACCGAAATCCCTCTCCCGACCATCAGGAGAAGCATCAACGATCATGCGCCGCCGGTCTCCCGGAGCGCGCTCCGGAAGACCGGCGACAGCGCTAAACTGGGGAAGATTCAAACGGCACTTCTGGGGAGTATTGAGCCGGCATCGACAGGCGTAGGCTCTGTCCTCACCTGACCGATGCGGACGCTTGACCACTAGGAGCGTATCGTCCGCTTTGCTGCCAGAAGCTATCACCGCCCCGGTAACCGTGTCGGACTACAGCATTTCCCTGGCATCTGAGTTAATATTGCGGTTGAGGACCTAATTCAGCCTAGGGAGAGCTGTGTGGACGTTGCTGCTTGGTTGCGAGGTCTCGGCCTCCAGCAATACGAGCAGGCATTTCGCGACAACGCGATCGACGCGGAAGTCCTGCCGGAACTGACCGATGCCGACCTCGAGAAGCTCGGTATGCTCCTCGGTCATCGCAAGCGATTCCGCAAGGCGGTAGCGTGGCTGGGGCCGTCGCCAAGCCATTCCGACGCGAGCACCGATGACATCGCGGCTCAGAGCCGCACCCAGGAACCGAGCGCGGAGCGTCGACAGCTGACCGTCATGTTCGTGGATCTCGTCGGCTCGACGGCGCTGGCGACGCGTCTGGATCCCGAAGACCTGCGTGAGACCATCGGAGCGTATCACCGCTGTGTCTCCGATACGGTCGTCCACTTCGGCGGCTTTGTCGCCAAGTATATGGGTGACGGAGTTTTGGTGTATTTCGGCTATCCGCAGGCGCACGAGAACGCCGCCGAGCAGGCGGTGCGCGCTGGCCTTGCTCTCGTCGATGCCGTTAGGCTACTCCCAGAGCCCGAGCCATTGCGGGTTCGTATCGGCATCGGCACCGGACAGGTCGTCGTTGGCGATCTGATCACCGCCGGCGAAGGGCAAGAGCGCGGCGTCGTCGGCGAGACGCCGAACCTCGCCGCCCGCCTGCAAGCTCTTGCCGAACCCGACGCGGTCGTGATCGGGCCGCAAACGCGGCAGCTGGTCGGCGATCTCTTCGAATACCGCGATCTTGGCGCCGTCGAGGTGAAAGGCTTTCCGGAGCCGATCCATCCCTATCAAGTGGTTCGTGAGAGTTCTGTCGAAAGCCGGTTCGAGGCGCTGCATGGGACGACGCCCACACCGCTGGTCGGGCGTGACGACGAGATCGACCTGCTGCAGCGCCACTGGCATCGCGCGAAAAGTGGTGAAGGTCGCGTGGTGCTGCTCTCAGGCGAGCCCGGCATCGGGAAGTCGCGCCTGACCGTGACCTTGCAGGAGCGGATCCAGAATGAGCCACACACCCGCTTGCGCTATTTCTGCTCGCCGCACCATCAAGACAGCGCGCTCCACCCGACCATTGCGCAGCTAGAACGTGCCGCCGGGTTGGAGCGTGACGACACGCTTGAGAGGAAGCTGGATAAGCTTGCGGCCCTGTTTGGCCCGGCCTCGCCGGAGGATGGGGCGCTGCTGGCCGAGCTGCTGTCGTTGCCGACCGAAGGCCGCTTCCCGCCTCTCCAACTGACGCCCCAGCGCAAAAAAGAGAAAACCTTCGATGCGCTGCTCCGGCAGCTCGAAGACCTGGCGCGACAAGGTCCGGTGCTGATGCTCTTCGAGGATGTGCACTGGGTCGACCCCAGCTCTCGCGAGCTGCTCGACCTGGTCATCGAGCGGGTGCCGCGCCTGCCAGTGCTGCTTCTCCTCACGTTTCGCCCCGAGTTTCAACCGCCGTGGATCGGGCAGTCGCAAGTCACGGTTCTGGTCCTCAATCGGCTCGACCGTCGTGAAGGCGCCGCGCTGGTCCAGCGGGTCGTCGGCACAGGAGAGCTGCCGAGCGACGTTGTCGCGGAGATCATCGAGCGCACGGATGGGGTGCCATTGTTCGTCGAGGAGCTGACCAAGGCGGTGTTGGAGAGCGGCAACGCCAGGACAGTGCTCTCAAGAGCTGCTGCGACGGCGTTGAACGTCCCCGCCACGCTGCATGCATCGTTGATGGCGCGGCTCGATCGCCTCGGCTCAACGGTTAAGGAGGTCGCACAGGTCGGCGCGGTTCTCGGTCGGGAGTTCTCCTACGAATTGCTGGCAGCGGTCGCACAGCGAAATGCCGCTGATCTAAATGACGCCCTGGATCAACTCGTCGGCGCCGGTCTGGTGTTCTGCCGCGGGAGGCGGCCAGTGGCCACTTACCTCTTCAAGCATGCGCTCGTTCAGGACGCAGCGTATGGCACGCTGCTGCGCGCCAAGCGGCAGGAGATACATAAGCGTGTCGCAGATGTGTTGGAGGAAAAGTGGACCGAACTCACTGAAGCGCAACCCGAGCTCCTCGCGCACCACCTTCAGGAAGCTGGGGATTGGGCCGGCGCGCTCGATCACTGGCAAAAGGCGGGAAGGGCCGCCGCGGCCAGAGCTGCCACTCGGGAAGCCGTGTCGCACTTTGCCAGTGCTATCGACTGCAGCAGGAGACTTGGCGATGTGTCCGGCGGCGCCGAACGGATGACCCGTCTCCACCTTGCGATGGCCAATGCCTTGATGCAGGCTGAAGGGTATCGTTCTGAGCGCCTTGGGAAGACGCTTGAAGATGCACGTCTTGCCGCCGCGAACACTGCATCGGTCGAATTGCAATGTGACGTTGCGCTTTCACTCGCTCCATTTTTTTATGCCACTGGGCGCAATCAAGATTACCTGACCCTGGCCGAAGAGCAGCTCGCAAACGATGCCAATCTCGTTCCAGCGGCCTATCTGAGTGCACTTTGGGCGGCAAAGGGGATTGCTCACTACAACCGGGGAGAACAACCGCTGGCAGCGGAGGCCCTACGCAAGGCCTTAGCTCTGATTGAACGTGTTGAAGCAAGTCGTCGCATCTTGTTCGCTGGTGCGGATCAACGTCTCTCTGCCCAAGAATATCTTAGCGACTCACTGATCATATTGGGCTTCTTTGACGAAGCCATCGAAGAAAAAGAGCAACTGATTCGAACCGTCAGTCAGCCCGATAAACCCTTCGACCTCGCCTGGTATCTTCTCGCTCAGTGTGAATTTTTTGCTATATTCGGTCAATACGAGGAACTACTTGAGACCGCCACGAAGATCGTCCAAATTTGCGAGCGGCATGGCTACGCGGCGCGGCGAAGCAGCGGCATCAGGTGGCGTGGCTATGCCCGCTCGCATTTAGGTGAACTTGAAGCCGGCATCGATGACGTCCGGGAGAGCACGATTCTCTGGCGTGGGCAGGGCGTCGTATTTCATACCCCCGAGAAAATATGCGCACTCTGCGATCTTCTCCTGCGGGCCGGTCGCATCGAAGAAGCATCGCAAGTGCTTGATGACGTCGATGCGCTCATTCTCGATACGGACGAAGCATGCCATCTAACAGAATGTATTCGCTTCCGTGGCCAAATCGCCGCTCGCCGAGGTGACCTGACGGGTGCCGCTCGGCTATTCGAAACAGCAATTGCCACTGCCCGTCGGCAGCAAGCAAAACTGTTCGAGCTTCGCGCCGCAACGCAACTCGCACCAGTTCTGGCACGTCAAGGTCGTGACCACGAGGCCGCGACGCGTCTGCAAGCGGTGGTCCACACATTTAACACCAAGTATCCAATCGTCGACCTCATCGCGGCACAAAGGGCGCTGCACGCCCTGAGTCGTTGAAGTCGCGTCATCTGCGTCGGATCCGACAACGTAGTTTGCGTCGATTTGATGCAAGCTTGGGTCATTGCGCACGCGAGATGCGGGCGTCATTCCGCTATGTTCCAGTCCAAATGGACCATTCCATAGCGATTTGTATCACAGCTTGTATCTCAGTCCGTATCGCACTGCCAATGCATCCGGGCCGACGTAACCGATACGGCGATCGCTCTGCACCAGGGTCGAATTGTCAAACTATTAGGAGATGGCGCACTTGTCGGCGTCTTCGACAGCGTGGTCGATGCGGTAATCTGCGCAGCCGAAATTCAAAAAGATGTGGCCGTTCGCAATGGTGGACTGCCGGAGCATGAGCGGATTGTGTTCTGCATCGGGATAAATCTTGGCGATGTGGCGTCTCATATAGCCGCAACATGCCGTTGCTGGCACAGAACGGGAAGGAGGATGTACCGCGCCACCTATGAACCCTGCTCGCGCGTTGGGACGGCGAAGGCAAGTCAAACCGACGTGCACGGACCAGAGCGGAAAGGTAGGCGAATAGACTCCTCCTCGTGATACTAATACAATTTGCCGCAGTGAGAGCACCCCTGCGATGTCCGAAGAGCGCGTTCAACGCCGCCTTGCTGCCATTCTGGCCATCGACGTGGTTGGCTATAGCCGCCTCACGGAGCGCGACGAGGTAGGTACCTTGGCTACGCTCAAATCTCGACGCCGAGAGATCCTTCATCCAGTGATCTCCAAACATCGCGGTCGCCTCATCAAACTGATAGGGGATGGCGCGCTAATAGAGTTCGGAAGCGCGGTCAACGCCGTAGACTGCGCTGTCGAATTGCAGAAAGCTATGGATGCCGCGAATGCAGATGTGGCTGTGGACCGACGCATTGTATTGCGTGCTGGAATTAATCTCGGCGATGTGATGGTGGAGGGCAGCGATCTCTACGGCGACGGAGTCAACGTTGCTGCTCGGCTCGAGAGTCTGTCGGAGCCCGGTGGATTATGCATCTCGGGAAGCGTCTTCGAGCAGATCAACGGCAAGCTGCCATATTCATTCGTTTCGTCGGGCCCGCAGACTCTCAAAAACATCGATCGACCGATCCAAACCTATCGGCTCGCGGGCAAGGATGGAGCCGCGGCGATAGTCTCCGCCGTCGAACTTTCTCTTCCCAATAAGCCGTCAATAGTGGTCCTCCCCTTTGTGAATATGAGTGCTGACGCCGAGCAGGCGTATTTCGTCGATGGATTGACGGAGGATCTGATTACCGACCTCTCCAAAGTGCACGAGCTCTTCGTCATCGCCCGGAACTCATCCTTTGCCTATAAGGGCAGGTCGGTAGACACCCGCCAGATCGCTCGCGAACTGGGCGTGAAATATGTACTGGAGGGTAGCGCCCGACGGGTGGCGGACCGGGTGCGAATCAATGCCCAGCTCATCGATGCACCCGCCGGTGGGCACATCTGGGCGGATCGCTTCGACCGGGACCTTGCCGATGTCTTCGCGGCACAAGACGAAGTCGTCGGCAAGATTGTGGAAGGGCTCGCCGGCAAGTTGGCCGCGGCAAACCTGAAGGAGCGTTATCGGCCAACGAACCTGGGGGCCTATGATCTGTATCTACGGGGGCGGGCTGAATGGGCACACTCCACCGAGGCAGGCGTTGCGGCCATTCCCTTGTTCGAGCGGGCCATCGCGCTCGATCCTAACTACGCGGATGCCTATCGCTGGTTGGCAATCAGTCAGTGCGAGGCTTGGGTCTTTAGGAACCATCCGATGAATCCCCTTCGTCAACAGTCTGTGGCGTCGGCAAGAAAGGCGATTGAACTCGATCCCGAAAATTCTGGCACGCATTGGGTGCTCGCGTTCATACTCCTCCTTGAGCGCCAATGGGATGAGTCTGCCAAAGAGTACGAGATTTCGCTCCGCCTCAATCCAAACGATGCCGATGCTTGGGCTAACTTCGGGGATTTGAAGACCTATGAGGGTCGCGGAGCAGAGGCCATCGCCTGCATCGAGAAGGCATTTCGCCTGAATCCGCGCCCGCCGAGCTGGTATTTCTGGTTACTCGGAGGTGCCCAATCCGCTGCCGGTAAGTATGAGGAAGCAGTGAAAACTCTGAGGAATGATGCAACCTATCGAACCGAATCCAGGGTTAATTTGGCCTCGATCCTGGCGCGGCTCGGCCGGTTAGAGGAAGCGCGTGAAGAGGCCACGCTATATCTGGCAACAAACCACCATTTCAAAATTAGCCATTGGGTCGAATCCCAGCCCTATCGCGACCTGGCCTTGCGAGACATGTACCTCGAAGGCCTTCGCAAGGCTGGCTTTCCGGAATGATTAACTTTTACTCGACGGGCCACCATGCTGGAGTCGGCTTGTGGAGGCAAAAGCTTTCAAAACTTCCAAATGCGGACCCAACTACAAACCCTTGCCCAATGACACCAATTGGGAAATGTGACCTTCAAAACACGATCAATCAGCTGTCCCCGCATGCAAAGCGTTCGTTAGAAGTACAGGTAGGATCAATCCCTCATCGGCAGCTTGCCGCTGATCCTGATAGAATTGATGCTGCTGCCGATCAATGCCTGGCCTGTTCGAACTTCTCCATCAAACTCAGACGACCGAATTAACAGCGGGGTCTGAAAAATACCAACACCGCATCTCTGGCTGCTGCTCCCGTCGGCGCTTTCCTTCTGGGTGCTCGGCCAGATCTGGCTTGTGATCGCCGCTAGACTAGCGTCCGCTTTCAGCCAGTGGCAAAGCTCGCCGCAACGGCCGAGATAGGCGCGAAGCGGTCATCCAAGGTTCGGCCTAGGAAAGTCGTCTTGGTAGCAGGGGCATCAACTCATGCCACGCGACAGCAGGCAACTATGCGAGCTCGTGGATCGTTACGCCCGGCACAACAGCCTTGGCAATTTCGCACAGGTGCTGGTGATGCGTCAGATAAATCACCTGACCCGCACTTGCCATCTCGCCAAACAACCTGAAAACCTCCTCGGAC
Organism: Mesorhizobium sp. WSM4828; assembly: GCF_055811175.1. Taxonomy (NCBI): domain Bacteria; kingdom Pseudomonadati; phylum Pseudomonadota; class Alphaproteobacteria; order Hyphomicrobiales; family Phyllobacteriaceae; genus Mesorhizobium; species Mesorhizobium sp. WSM4828. Next base: position 39,478 of record NZ_JBVVQK010000032.1, read on the forward strand.
CGGAAATGGTCGAAGGTCTCCATGATGTCATCGGCAATGAATGGCACTGAGGGTCGGAATTGGGCGAACTCGTAATAACCGGCAAGCCGCAGCGCCAGATAGAGCTGAAAACGCGCCCCCTTTGAGAGCGCGTCGGCGACCTTGGACTGCCCGTCGCGCTGCAATGCAATGAGGACTTCCCCGCCTTTCACAGGTTGGGTCGCAAGCCCCGAATACTGACCGCGCGTGATGAGTGCGAAAGCGTCAGATGCCCGCTTCATCATCCCGGAGCGATGGCGCTCGCGGTAAACGCGCAGAGCGTTCCCGGCGGCCATGACGCCCAGTTTCAGCTCGATGTAGCGGACCGCCTTTTCTTCGATTTCCAGAAGAACGGTGCGGCGCTCCGCATCTATCCGCGCAACCGCGCTGTCGCCGCCGATTGCGTCCAGCTTGTCGGCCGCCCGGGTCTGGCGAATAAGCTGCTGTTGTATCGCTTCATCGAGATCCCGAAGCCGCTGCTCACTTTCGGCCTTCACGACCAGGAGGCTATCGACCTCGACACAATCCAGCACGGAACGCGCCTGGTCGAACCCTTCCACCGCCAGCTCAGCCGACAACTGCTCCTCAAGCTCGGCAACGGCAGCGCGCAGCCGATCCCTTTCCCGTAGCAACTCGTCGCGTTCGACGACTTCCGACAAGGTGGCCACGCCGAAGGCGGCCAAGACCTCACTTTTGCGTCGCTCATGCGCCGCTATCTCGAGATTGAGACTGTCACGAGCGTCCTGCAGGCGCTGCAGGTCATTGATGACGTTTGTCTTCAGCTCCCTGGCGCGATCGGCGCGTTCCAGACGCTCAGCTAACCGAATGGCCAACTGCTCCGGTTCGTCGCCGTTCGCGGGCTCACCCGCTTCAGCCGCGGCAGCGGTGACCTCGACAATGAAATTGTCTCTGTCTGCCTCCATTTTCTCGATTCGGAGCTGCATGGCATCCCGCTCCTGCATGCTTTTCGACAGCTCAGCCAATTGATCGAGCACGTTGCCGACGCCAGGCGCCGAAATGCCGCTTTCAAGCCAGGTGCCGGCAAGCGCCTCCGTAATGCCGGCCAACCATTCCTCCTCGCGCCTTTCAGCCACGTCCAAAGCCCGCCGTCTGGCGGCCAAGTCCTCCTCTTTCGCGCTCACGGTCTTAAGCGCCTCGGCACGTTCCGCATCGACTTTGAGCTGCCTGTCGAGGAACAGTTCTGCCACGGCCATGGCTGTCTCCACGCTGTCGCCGGGTTCCGAGTCTATGCCGACGCTCGCCAGCGCCCGGATCAACTCCAGCTGTACCTGCTCTCCCTCGTCGAGCGCGCGGCGGGCTTTCTTGCGTGCCAGCTCGACTTCTTCCCAGGCCGCGAGCGCATCACTGCGGCCAGAGGCACGATCCTCCATGATTTCGATCAGACGCTCGGGCGAGAATTCCAGGCATTCTGCCAGCAGCTCGCTGGCCACCGCGCGAAGTTCGAAGAGTACAGCCTGATCGTCCAGGTCGATCTGCGCGAGCTGGTCGCGGATACGTGTGATGGCGGCTGTTGTTTCAGCGAGGCTGCGGATTGTTGTGCGGATCTCGGCGAGCTCCCGCGCGTTGGCCAGCCGAACCACTCCAACACTGTCGTCACGCGCCAATAGGGTCTCGAATTCGTCCGCCGTTTCGCCGCTGAGCTCACCTCGATGCCTTGCCCAGGCCTCATCCCGGGCGCGGCGAATGGCAGAGGCCGCTTCATCGTCGGTTACATCGACCGAGGCACGAAGCGCATCCAGGCGCGCCGAGAGCAGGTCCTGACTGTCCTGGTGTTCGGCGAGGCGTTCGGACAGGACAGCCCTGCCCTTTCCCAGCTCTGCTGCCCGAGTTTTCCAGGCGCCAACCTGCCCAGCACTGGGAACCGGCAGCCTGGCCAGTGTCTGGGCATCTCCGGACCAGGGATGCAGGCGAGGGATTGCCGCCTCCCATCGAACCGTGCCCGCGTCCTCCGCCTCGCGCGCCATCCTGACGTCTTTCAGGTGCCCGCTGGCTCGCGCCTTCGACAAAGCTGAGGCCAGCCTTGCCCTTGCAGGTTCGGGTACAGCCCTCTCTTGCCCAACCCGCTCGCGTGCCGCCTGCAGTGCATCGAGCGCCGCCGCGGCTTCGTTGCGGGCAACGCGCACGCTGGTGGCGATTCCCGATCGCTCCTCGAGCATGGCGCGGACGGCGCCAACGGTGGCAGCAGGCAAAAGCAGCGCAGCCGGGTCTGCCTCGGACGACCTCCCAAGCGCGGCAAGGCAAGTCGCCACGGCTTTGTCGAGTATCTGCAGCTCGGTCCTGCGACTTGGCAGGTCCAGCCCTGCGGAGACATAGCGCACTTTGCGGTCCGCGAGCGCCCGAACCCGCTCGGAGATTGCCAGGATCGCCTCGTCCACATCGAACGACGCGACTCTCATTGTCACGCGCTCGGCGTCATCGAAGTTCCCTGACAGCCGCGTTCTCAGGCTGGCGTCGTCGTCGATCAGTTCGGTGACGCTGCCTGTCCAGGTCCGTAGTGGTGAGGGAATGTCAGGCAACTCGGCAAGCTGGGCTGCCTTGCGCCGGATGTCGGCGAGGATTGGGATCGCGCGAAGATACGTGGCAATCGTGTCGAGCCGAGCCGACAGCAACGACCGTTCGGCGATACTGCGGCCATACTTTTCCGTCGCGTCGAGACATTCGGCCTCAAGGCTCTCAAAAGTCGAGGCCAAGGTGTCGATCGCGTCCCTGCGTGACTTGAGTTCCGCAAGCCGCTTCTTGAGCAGCGCAAGTTCGGTTCCGTGCGCCTGCTTGCGATAGAGCCTGTCCGCTTCGGCCTCCAGTGCGCTCAGCGTGTCGCTCGCATGCCCAAGACCGGCGCTGGCGGTGAACAGGAGCTTGCCCAGGTCGCCGCGGGACTCCAGGATCGATTTTCCGCCTGCTTCCAGCGTCTCGTCGTCCAGCGAGAACATGGTCTCGTAAGCGTCACGCGACAGACCTGCGAGATGCGCCGTTATCGCCACCTCGCTCACCGGTTGGTCGATCGCGTTCAGCAGCGAGTTGGTGCGCTGCTTGGTGCGCGTGAATGTGTGCTCAGTCCCGGCGAGTTCGAGCACCCCGCCGATACGCATCGCGCTGTATTCGTGCAGGAAATTGTAGCGGCTGCGTTCCTCGATACCGAACAGCAGGTCCAGATAACCGGAAAGCGCGGTCGACTTGCCGGCCTCGTTCAGCCCGAACACAATATGGAAGTCGGGACCGGCCTGAGGCCTTGGGCCGAAGTCGATCGTCCCATCGGTGAACTTGCCGTAACGAATGAGATCAAGGCGCCGGAGCCTCATTGCGCCCCACCTGCCTTGAGGCGGGCCGTGACCAGGTCGGCGCCGCTGGCAAGCACCCTGTCGAGGAACAGTTCCAGCCCGGCTTCGTCCCGTCCGGCGAAGTCGCGCCCGTCCGGCGGCAGATCGGCAACCATCTTCTGGACAAGCGCCCTCGCCTCGGCGCGGAAGGCCTCTGACTTGGCATCGGCATGCATGGACTCGGCGAGTTCGAAAATCGGATCAGCGATGCCGTCGGGTGTTTCCGCGCTCTGTGGAACGAGATCAAGCTCAAGCTTTTCCACCCATGTGTCGCCCGTCTGTTCCGCCGCCTGCTCGGCTTCGGCCAGCAGCAAGTCCCTATCGCGGATCAGCGCCCAGGACAAAGGCGCCGCCCCGGCCAGTCCGAGACGGACCACAGCATGGCGGGACCTGACGGAAGCCCGGATCTCTTCGAGCGCGGATCGGACACGGCCGACGACCTCGGACCATTCCACCGTCCCGGTCAGATCGACGCTCGCCCGCTCGAACTGCGCGACACTGGTCAGTCTTTCCTCTATTTCGACGGACCGGTCATCTCGTATCGTTACCAGAGTAACGGATTTCTCTCCTGCCTCGTTGATGTCCCTGCCCTGCGGCATTCCCGGCATCACCACCGTGCTTGCTCCAGCATGGACTTGGCGGACGTGGATATGTCCGAGTGCCCAATAGTCAAAACCATGGCTGTGCAGGTCTGCGACGCTGCAAGGGGCATAGACGTCGTGACCGGGCGATCCAGCAAGGCTCGTGTGCATGATGCCCACATTGACCCCACCTTCGCGGGCGGCCGGATACTTGGGCAGCAGGCTTTCCGGCGCCTTGAGGTTGGCGAAGCTCAATCCGTGGAACATGACGTCCAGCCCGCCGGCTGTTTGCAGCAGGGACTGGGGACGGCCGCCGAAGATCGTCACAGTGTCGGGGAAGACGAGTTGTTTCGATATGCGCGACAGGGCGTCGTGATTGCCGCGGATCTTGAAAACCCTGATACTGGCCTGGTGGAGGCGGGCCAATTGCGAGCCAAGGAACCGGGCGGTTTTCATCGAAGTCTGATCGCCATCATAGAGATCGCCGGCAATGACCAGCGCATCGACGCGCTCGGCAAGGCAGAGATCCACGATTGAAACAAACGCCTGACGACTGGCATCTCCGACGAGTTCGGCAAGATCAGGGTTTCGCAGCGCCAGCGAACGCAGCGGCGAGTCGAGGTGAATGTCGGCCGTGTGTACGAATCGAAATGCCATTCGGGTCTCCGCCCACAGAGCATAGAGGGGTTCGGCCGCGACTCGATGCAAAAATCCAGGATACGCGTTGTTGGTGGTCGAAAAGGCAATCGCTTACGCTTTACGCTTCCGTTTCAACTCCATCTGCTCGCCGCTATCGGCGCCGTGCCGATCAGTAGTCGTTTGATCGTTCGCCATCCGCATTGGACGGTTTTTTGGAGATAACGCGCCGCAAGGTGTCGTTTATCCGATCCTGCCAGCCCGGCCCCTCTTCCTGGAAATGGTCCAGCACGGCCCTGTCGATCCTGATCGAAACAAGCTCTCTGATGTTCGGAGCAGCGAACGGTCCGCGAACCGGCACCGCCGGCCTTTTGATCGGCTTAAAGGCGGCTTCAGCGGCTGACATCGGATCTGTGGGTCGGCGTGGAGGATTTGCCATTTAATGATCCTGACTGGTCATAATGCTTGTCGAGCGGGACAGTGCGAATGTGCGAATGCGCATCATAACTGATGACCGCAGCCCACCGAACGACAAAAAGAAAAAGGCCGGACTGTTTAGCCCCGGCCAAGTATGAAAGCTGAAACCTCCAATAGGGAACGCGCCGGACAAATGGGAGGAGACATCCGACGCAATGTCCATGTGGGCCAACTTAGGCTCTCTTTCAATGACATTGCTGTGGACCACCTGTAGCCACTCCATGGAGCCAAGGATGCAACAAGCTGCACGCGGTCGTCGGGCAATGCCGCGCGGCCACCATCCTACGCGGGAGGATAGGCAAGCCCGAAAAAGGCAGGGGAACTTCCCGCCTTCTGTCGCCAGACAATTTGGCTCACACGATCGTTTCTGAACACTTGCAGCAATCTGCCGCCCAGGTCTCCACATCACGCACACGCGCCGTGCCCGCCCTTCCATAGCTATCCTGGGTTTCTCTGGGCACGCTCATTTGCGCGCGCTCATTTGCCCGGTACTCAACTACGGAGACGACGATGGTGGCAACAGCCAATTGAATGGTGGCCGCGAAACGTGGGGCACGATGCCAGTGCGAGATAGCCGGCTGCGACTTGCTGGTGCTCAGCGCCGGCCCCGTCGATTAGCTTCTTTCCGAACTGACTCAAGTTGCACTCTCGCGTTCCAGTCTGCAGAAGCACAAACCAAGAACTTGGCAGGCGTGGTGCCATTGCTTTCCAATTCGCCACCTAAGTGGGCATGGTCCGAGGGTTGAGTCCCGTTGGCTCATTTCACGGGAAGATCCTCGGCCGTCGACGCTTCGATGCGTTCGGCTATCAGCTCTTGCAAACGCCACAATTGGCCGTCGTGAATCCCCATACCTTCAAGGTGACTTACAGTGCTGTGAAGATAGTCGGCCATGGAGCCCCACGGACCGCACGCGACCGCGAGCGCGTCGGCGATCTGTTCCAGCGACAGCCCGCGGACATAGCGTCCGCTGTTCCGGTTAATCACAAAGGTGATCGCTTGGAGCGGTCCGTTCTCGGTGCGAACATTCACCCAGCGCGGCGAATGAGCGGACGGCTTGGCGCGCATCTCACGACGAAAGAGCCTGCCGAGATTGGCCTCGATAGCATCCGGCGGCAGGCGATAGACCGCGCCTTTGCACTGCCCGCCACGGTCGAGCGACAACATGAGACCAGGTTTGCTGTCTGATCCACGAAACCACCGGTCCCAACCGAGGCAGAAGGAGCGGTGCCACCCGGGCACGAAGCCTACCCGCTGCTCCACGAAATCACAGGCCGGGTTCCACATCAGAGATCCATAGGCAAAGAGCCAGACATCATCAGCTGACCGTGCGGCGGCTAGTATCGCCCGGACGGTGTCATCATGGTCGGCATCGGACGGCGCGGTGAAGGGCTGTGGCAGAGAATCGTCCGCACTGAGCACTCTGGCGACCAACTCGGGCGTTAGCCGCATTGCTCACTACACTCGCAGCAGTCGACCAATGCATCAAGTGTCAGATTCGCACCACTAGGTACCAGGACTGGGTCTGGTTGGTGCGGGGAACAAAGTCGATCAAAGTAGGGCGCTCAAGGAAATGATTGTCCTCAACGGCCACCTTCAGGAGGGGCTTGACGCCCTCTCGGCACCGCGCCGTTCTACTCGGTAGGAGGCACCACAATGCACTCTTATGCAACTTTCGGTGCACAAACCATGAACATGCTTTAGGTTGAACTTGCCGCCTCAAGGTCAGCTTGGCGCCTCATGTCGGCCGTTCGCCTCCATCTGCTTAATTCCTGTAAGCGGGCGTTCTCCTGGGCTCTCAGGCCTTGGACGCTGACTTAGCGGACATCGCGGCGACCACGCTCGCGACTCAGCGCGATCAAAGCCACCACGGCCGAGACGAAAGACGCAACCGTACGCCCAATTTGGATTGTACGTCAGTGCATTGGCAGGATGTTCTGGTTGAGGCGGAACAGATTGTCCGGATCGTATCTGTGCTTGATCTTGGCGAGCCGCGCGTAGACCTCGGCTCCGAAGGCGTCGCGCACGAGATTCGCTCCTTCGCCATGGCCGGGGAAGTTCAGATAGAAGCGGCCGGTCGAATAGCGCTGCATGTCCTGCCAGAAGCTGCGAACCCAGCCGATGTTCGCATCGTCATCGTCAGCGCCTGGCCAGATGGCGTCGAGGCTGAGCATGAAGGGCATGGAGCGGTCGCCGAAGGCGGTCGCATCGGCTGCAACGCGCTGGACGAAACCGCCGAACTTCCAGATCGAGGCGAAGGTCATCTCGGAGGGCCGCTTCGCCATCCGCGCGGTGATCTCCCCGATGACCTCGTCGTCGAGGCGCGAGAGGTAGGTGGATTTCCAGTAGCAGCGGTCGCGGCCTTTCGGGAACAGGCCGTCATAGAGCGACTGGATGGTGCGATATGGCATGCGGCCGCTGAAATCGACGAGCGATTCGCCAAAGCTGCGCAGCGGCGCCGCGACGCGCTCGCCCTCGTCCGCCGGTCCGTCATAGACATGCGCAAGCGCCAGGACGCGGCGGCCCCAGGCGTGTTCGGGAACGGAGGGATCCTCCGGAAGGGTGGAGAACTCGGCCAGCCCGCTCAGGCGGTCGGGGGCGGTTAGCATGAAGTCGCGCCAAAGCGGAATGATCTCGTTGGCGCGCTCTTCCGGATAGGCAGGACCGCAGAACATCAGCTCCGGTTCGATCGGGTGCAGCTTGAACTCGAAGCTCGTCACCACGCCGAAATTGCCGCCGCCGCCGCGCAACGCCCAGAAGAGATCCGGGTTCTGCGTCGCATCGACATGGATGAGGCGTCCATCGGCGGTCACCAGATCGGCGGCCAGCAGATTGTCGACGCTGAGGCCGTGGCTGCCGCGCAGCCAGCCGATGCCTCCTGAGAGTGTCAGGCCGGCAACGCCAGTTGCCGAGATCAGGCCGCCCGGCGTGGCGCGGCCAAGCGGGGTGGTGGTCGCATCGACATCGGCCCAAATAGCGCCGCCCTCTACGAAAACACGATCGAGGCCGGCGACCCGCACGCCACTCATCAGCGACATGTCAATCATCAAGCCGCCGTCGCAGACGGCATACCCTGCGACATTATGGCCTCCCGAGCGGATCGCGATCGCCAGCCGCTCTTCGCGCGCGAAATTCACCGATGCCGCGACATCGGCAGCATTCCGGCAGCGCGCGATGACGGCGGGACGGCGGTCGATCATGCCGTTCCAGACGACCCGCGTCGCATCGTAGGACGGGCTAGACGGCTCCAGCACCTCGCCACGCATCGTTGAACGGAAGCTTTCGATGCTCGATGGTGCAAGGGTGGCGGCGGTGGCCATGTGGCGGTCTCCTCGTTTCACACACGCTAGCGCAGCGCGGGCACGGGCACTAAAGTCGAAAATGCTGGAAGGCGGTCATTTCTGCCATGGTTGAACAGACCGGCCCATTGAATGTGGCGATCCTTGCCGTTCCGGAGCCTACCGCCTCCACGATCTACGGCATGTTCGACCTGTTTTCCTCGCCCGGCAGGGATTTCCTGTTCATCACCAGCGGTGCGGCGGGCACGCCGCGCATGCGGCCCTATGTGGTTGCTGGGGACGGCAGCGCGTTTCGCGCCTCAAACGGCGTCTGGGTACGCCCGGACCACGCGCTTTCCGACTGCCCGCGACCCGACATCGTCTGCATCCCCGATTTCTTCGTCAATCCGGGCGAAAGCGTCGCCGGGCAGTATGATGCCGAGGCCCGCTGGCTACGGCAGGCGCATGCGGACGGCGCCATGTTGGCCAGCGCCTGTTCCGGCGCGGTCCTGCTCGGCGAAGCCGGCTTGCTGGAAAATCGCGAGGCCACAATCCATTGGGGCTATGTCGCGACGCTCGCTAACAACTATCCCGGTGTGAAGGTGAAGGCGGGCCAGTCGCTGGTGCTGAGCGGCGAGGCCCAGCGCATCGTCATGGCCGGGGGCGGCTCGAGCTGGCAGGATCTCGCCCTCTATCTCATCGCCCGCTTCGTCGGCCTCAAGGAGGCGATGGAGGTCGCCAAGGTCTACATGCTGCAGTGGCACGACATGGGCCAGCAGCCCTTCGCCGCGCTGATCCGCTTTCGCCAGACCAGCGACGCTGTGATCAACCGCTGCCAGAAATGGGCGGAGCTCAACTACCGGACGCCCTCGCCCGTCGCCGCCATGACCAGGCTGTCAGGCCTGTCCGAGCGCTCCTTCGTGCGCCGCTTCGCCAAGGCGACGGAGATGAAGGCAATCGACTACATCCACGCGCTCAGGCTCGAAGCGGCCAAGGAACTGCTCGAGACGGGCGACCTGCAGGTCGAGGTGGTGGCCAATGAAGTGGGCTATGAGGATGCGAGTTTTTTCGGGCGCCTGTTCCGGCGCAAGATCGGACTGACGCCCCAGCAATATCGCATTCGTTTCAGTGCTCTCCGGCGAGCGCTGAGCCGCGATTAAATGTCAACCGTCGCGGCGCGATGCCCATATTCCGCTTAGCGCTTATTAGCCCGGCCATATCCACGCCGAAAGTGGATGAAGCTCCACAGACCGCTTACAGCTTTGTGTTCAAACGACACGAACGGACCTAGCGTGGTGGAGACATTGGGTGGTGGACGCCCCCACCCATACCAATTGGACGGAACTTCGGGTATCTTTCTCTATTGAATTGTCCGACTTCTCGTCGGGCGCTTTTGTGGGGCCAAAGCCGCTCCCATGCGTCGATCGCTATTCCGGAAATACTTTCTGGTTTTGTTCGCGGCGGTCGTTTTTCCGATGGCTGCTAGTGGCATCAGCGAAACGTGGTTCAGCTATGTCGACCAGCGTGCGATCCTCAGTGCCCTGCTGCGGTCCGAGGCAACATCGGCGGCCGACAGGATCGAGAGCTTTCTCGACGACATCAAGATTCCGCTCGGCTCCACGATCCCCGAGGACGTGTCGGCCCAGGCCGGCGTGAAACAGCTTCGGCTCCTTGTCGTACGCGTGATGCACCAGGTCCCGGGAATTCTCGGCATCAGTTTCGTCGACGGCGCCGGCGCTGAACGGCTGCACGTCTCGCGCACGGGCTCGAACAGGACGGAAGGCGGGGCGGATCGCTCGGGCGATCCCGCTGTCGTGGGCGCCAGGACGGCGAAGGTCTGGTATGGCCCGGTCGCCTATCGCCAGGGTTCCGAACCGTCGGTAACCATGGCGATGGCGAACTACGACGATACAGTCCTAAAAAACACGATAATCGCCGAAATCAGCCTGAAGCCTATCTGGCTCATCGTTTCCGAAATCCGCGTGGGCCGCAGCGGCCAGGCATTTGTCGTCGACCAGGCCGGCCACCTCATCGCTCACCCCGCCATCAGCAAAATGATGCAGGGCGCCGACGAGAGAGCAGCGTTGGCCCTGCGCGGATTGCGGGATGCGATCGCTGCCGCAGGCGGCACTGCGATTGCAAGCCGCAACGCCGAGAATGAACGCGTTGTGACTGCTGGCGCGCCGGTTACCGCGGCCGGCTGGACGGTAATTGTCGAGCAGTCGCAGGCAGAGGCTTTTGCACCTCTATACGCTTCATTGTGGCGGACCGGCGGGTTGTTCCTCGCCGCCACAGTCCTTGCGGCGGTACTCGCCTATTGGCTTGCCAGACGGATGAGCGGGCCCATCCGATTGCTGGAAGAAGGCGCCCTCAAGATCGGTGCCGGGCAATTCGATCATCGGATCAACATTGTCAGTGGAGACGAACTCGAGCGGCTGGCTGCGCGGTTCAACCAAATGGCGCAGGAACTCGCCATATGGCCGGACCGCGCTGAGCGAATGACGCGTTTGAAGCGCTTCCTGGCACCACAGGTGGCGGAGCTCGTAGAAAAGGCTGGCGACGAGAGAATGCTCGCCGGACAGCGCGCGGAAGTGGTCGCTGTTTTTTGCGATTTGCGTGGCTTCACCGCATTTTCGGCGCACGCTCAGCCTGAGGACGTCATGCAGCTCTTGCGTGAGAACTACGAGGCGCTCGGCGCGATCATCACCCGGTATGAGGTGATGCTGACCAGTTTTTCGGCGGATGGATTGATGATTCTCGTCAACGCCCCGGTTCCATGTGAAGAGCTGGCGCTTCATGCCGTAAAAATGGGTGTCGACATGCAGGAAGCAATTCAAGAACTCATATCTGGGTGGAGGCAGCGTGGCTATCAGATTGGCTTCGGCATGGGGCTTGCGATGGGGTGGGCAACGGTGGGTCGCATTGGTTACGAAGCCCGCGTTGACTACACCGCGATCGGCAATGTCGTTAACCTTGCGTCGCGGCTGTGTTCGTGCGCTGAGGATCGACAAATACTCATCGATTATTCAGTAGCGCGCCATCTGCATGACAAAATACCGATCGTTGACCTCAGTACTCGCCAGTTCAAAGGCCTAGACGGGCACGTTCGCGTCTACAATGTTGAGACGAAAGACAGACCGGAATTGGCTCCCAATCCGAATGGTGTGCCGCGCAGGGCTAGGCTCTAAGCTTGATGTCCGCCTCCCTGCCTTTGGCAAACACGAGCTGCCAGTCTGCTTTCGGCATGTCAGCCGTAGAACTTTGTCGCTCCCTGGAAGCAGACATCGCCGGCGACGGTACTGGAGGTCACAGTTGCGCCATTTCCGGCGTCCGCCGAAACAGCAGTAGACGTCTCGTTAGGGGGGTGAGCCGACCGTCCAGGTGATCTGCTCTGTATCCTTGTTTTCATCGCCGAGCGGCTCGTTGTGCGGGAGGGACGCCATGGCCCAGCAGGAGCAGTAGCAGCTGGAAGGCAGCGCTGCGGAACTCTACGAGCGCTACCTGGTCCCGGCAATCACAGCCCTATGGGCTGCCGACCTTTTGGATCGTGCTGCGCCTCAATCTGGTGAACGGATTCTGGACGTAGCTTGCGGCACCGGCGTGGTGGCACGCTCGGCGGCCGAGCGTATGGGAAATGGGCAGGTCGTCGGCCTCGACATCAACACGGGGATGCTTGCCGTTGCTCGCGCGCTCCCGAGAGGCGCTGGACCGCTCATCGACTGGCACGAGGGAAGCGCGCTGGAAATGCCGTTCCCTGACTCCACCTTTGATTTTGGTTCTTTACCAGCTCGGACTGCAGTTTTTTCCGGACCGATCGAGTGCGCTACGTGAGATGTTCCGGGTTCTGGTGCCGGACGGCCGACTGGTCTAAAGCGTTTTCAGCGCCATCGAGCACACTCCCGCGGCCAAGGCGTTGGCGGATGCCTTGGATCGACACCTCGGTCCGGGCGCTTCGGCAACGAAACGGTCCGAGCATTCACTCGCCGATGCGGACGAGCTTTACCGATTGGTGGCCGGGGCGGGATTTCGTCAGGTGACCATCCACACGACGACGCAGAACATCCGGTTCCCCTCGTCAAAGCAATATGTGCGATTACAGCTGGCAGCGACTCCGCAGGCTGGGCTGATCAGCGGAATGGAGGCCGGACATCGGGCCGCAGTCATCGCAGCGATCACGGCGGATCTAAGTTCTTCGCTGGCAATCTATTCAACTGGAGGGGAGCTGATATTCCCCCAAGAGGCTCACGTCGTGCTCGCACGCAAATAGCGCAGCTGACGTGGCGCTATTTGGCGCCGTGAGAAAGCGTCGCCCACCCTTGATCCGCTACGACCGGGCCTCGCAGGCTTCCGTTTTCCGCGTGCGAGGGCATCGACCGGCTCGGCATCGGCTTTGGCAGGAGTAGTAATCGAGCCAACTTACGCCAATGTTTCAGCTCGCCACTTCTCGACAGAAGGGCTGTCGATTTGTGGTCATTGTCCTATTCTCAACATCACCTTGCGCCCGTCGGAAAGGGTTCCCGTTCCTGTGCCGGCTGGGGGTTGTCTGCTGGTCAGCGAGAACACGAACCGGGATGAGAGTTGCCCGCAAACGATCGTTCCTTGTCCATGCGAGAACGTGAGATTGACGGTAGCCGTCCCTCGGCATTCGACCCCGGTATTGGTCTGTCCGCTAATAGTTCCGCGCCGTGTAATGCTGTTGACGGAAGCCGTCCCGGAAAAGGAGAGCGTCCCATCCACAGTCTGGCCAGAGACTGGTGCGGTGATGGTGAGCGGACTTTGCGCCTGCGCGTAGCCGACAGCGTCTACGACACAATAGGCAATCAACATTGTCGCTAAGATTCGCTTGGTCGCGCCGAGGACTCCGCAGTGGTATCTCAATTGAAGCTAGGCCAGCCCCGCGCGGCGGGCGCCCTCCCGGATCGCGGCAATAGCGGGAGGATTGGTGACTGGATAGGAGGCGATAAACCCTTCGGCCGAAATGTTTGCAAATTCTCTCGCCAACCGGTTGGTAATCTTCATTGCCTGAGGTGCTTCGCCGAGCATGGCGTGCGCCATGGCCTGGAACAGCAGCGTTGCAGGCGAGTCCGGCGGAGCTTGGCTGAACGCGGTCAGGCACTCCCTGTGGAGGCCAACAACGAAGCTCGATCGGCCCAGCATGCTATAGTACCAGGAAACATGCGGATTGAGACGGATCGCGCGCTTCGCCAGTTCATATCCTTCCTGCGGGTCGCCCGTCACGAATGCCTTTCCTCCGGCAAGCAAGGCGAGGGTATCGGCATCGTGCGGGGCGGCCGCTAACGCAAGATCATGTTCTCTTGCTGTGGCATCGAGATCGCCCTGCAAGGCTCGAAGCTCGGCCAGACATATGCGCGCATGGGTATCACCCGCGTCGAGCGCCAAAGCTCGTTCGAGGCAGAGTTTCCAGCGCTCCTTTGCGGCGGAAGGGTCATTGGTAAACGCATTGATGGCGGCGACGGCGTGCGCCAGCCCCAAGACTGTCCAGGCTCTGGCTAGACCAGGGTCGAGTTCGATGGCACGCGTCAAAAGCCGCACCGCTTCCGCATTCGAAGCGTGCGTGTACAAATTGTGCTGCTCGACGCCGAGCAGATAGTAGTCATAGGCACGCAGGCTGGCGGGGTGTTTTCGCCGGACAACATCGCGTCGAAGTTTTGCGAGCTTGCCGCAACAGCTAGCAAGGACATTGACGACGTTTTCGGTGACCATGTCCTGCATCGCAAACAGGTCTTCCGCTGATCGATCATAGCGGGCTGTCCACAAATCGACTCCAGTGCGCGCGTCGACGAGTTGGACGCAGATCCGCAGCTGCTGCGCTGCCGCCTGCAAAGTTCCCTCAAGTAGGTAATCCGCCTTCAGTTCCCGCCCGATGGAACGCACGTCATCGCGCCGTCCCTTGTACGAGAGCATGGTCTGGCGGGCGATAACCGCAAGGTCGGGGTAGCGAGCGAGATCGACCATGATGTCCGCCGACAGGCCATCGGCCAAGCGGTTCCATGGCTCGTCCACGCTCAGATTGTCGAAAGGGAGAACCGCAACGACTGTTGGCCCAGAGTCCTCTACCGAAAAGCCACCGGATGGTGCACCGCCGGTGTCTTGCCCGCGTTGGTCGGCAAGCAAGGTTGCAAGCGCCACTTTGCTTCGAATATCGAGTTTCCGATAGATGGCCGACAGATGGGTCCGAACGGTAGTCGGCGCTATGAAGAGCGTCTCGCCGATTTCACGGTAGGTCATCCCCTCGGCGAATTTTGCAGCGACCACCCGCTCCCGGTCCGACAGACTGGTCAGAGGATTGTTCACGGCGCGAAGCATCGCTTCAAGTCTCCGATCCGCTACGAGTTGTGGCCGACCCGGCACGGCAAAATACTACAGATGCGATCTCGAAAACACTGCATTTGCACGATCCCATCCGACCGCCAGCAATTCTAGGGTTCCTGTCGAAGGGTTTCGTCGGGTCGCAGAACCCCCGATCCATTCTGGAAACAGGAGGTCTCCATGACGAAGTCATCTATCTTTGCCGCAATGCTGATGCTGTCTTTGTCGGCTGGACCATGCTTGTCCGAAGGCACGCAATCTGGTGGCAAGCTGATTTCCGAAGATGCTATGAGAGCCGTTAGCGCCGAATTGTATTCCGACATTCTCATCCGAGCGTGCAGAAGCGGATGGCGCTACCCTCGGAGTCAAATCGAGAACGGCTTCAAACGGCATCTCAGGGAGCTGAAATTGCAACTGGTCGATCAGGGTTACATGATCGTGCCTGGTGTGAAAGCGAACAACTCGCCCCGGAGTCTCTTCACAATGGCATTTGTCGCCAAGCGCCAATCTGTCGCCTCGCGCCAGTTCGGCTGTTCCCGCCAATACTGGCTCGACGAGTGACCGTTCTGGATCGCGCAACCGGGACAGCATACCAGCCAAGTATTGTGGTCAACTTGCCTCCTAGTCTGGTCGTTTCGGCTCGGTCGCCCCCTTGAGTTCCAAGCTAGATGTTCGGTCTAGGATCTGACGAATGTCTGGAATCGGTCAGGGGCGCGAATTCGGCGAAGGGCGAACGAGGGTCCGCCTGGGGTCGTGAGCTGAATGGCTGCATTGCCAACTGGATGCTCGAAAGCTGCCGATCTGCTGTCGGCCCCAATTCCGGTCGTTTAATGCCACCCGATCCGACAGCCCCTTGTCATGCCACACGACCGGGCCAAAGGCACTACACCAAACCGACTTTGAAATCCCCGAGAACCTGGGCCAATCCCGGCGCGCCGAGGAGCGTCACAACGCGCTTCGCCTGTAGCTTTCCTATCGAACGATCGTAGATGGCGAGATCGGTCGCGCCGTTCAGGCGCGAGGGGTAAATGATTCCATCAGGCTGAGACGGGTGCTCGTGAAACGCCACCGACCACCAGCGCGCCAAGTTCTGGCGCTGTGCCCGAACGACGTCGGTGGGAACACCCATCCTGACCGCATTGTCGCCCCTGAGGTCGACAAGGCGAAGGTCTGCAGTGGTGGTGATCTCCGCATAGCGCCGTAGGGTCAGTTCCACCTCCTCTATCGGGAGGTCGTCGAATAGTCCTTCGCGCCGATCTCGGAGCACGGTCTCGAGGAAGCACACCTTCAGAGAGTCGCCGAGGTAGAGAACGCCAAAACGGTTGGCAGCAACACGACGCCGCGGATCGCTGAAACGGCTCGTCGACTTCCCGTATCCGAGGGGATCAGGATAGGTGCTCCAGTAGATCCGACCAAATGTCCGCCCCGGCGGTATGGTCTCGATTTCGAGCTTTGCGCGCCCGAAATCGGGTGGAGGTGAAACGCCAGGCATTCAGTCGAAATCGCCCCTGGCCATGCCTTCTGCCACTGCCAACACCGCGGCGTTGTCACCCTGCTGGAGAGCTCGAAGGCCGGTCCGCCCATCAAGCGCGCTGTGGCGCGACACCAGAAATCGGTACACCGCCCACGCATTGCCCAACATGGCATGGAGCGCCGGCAATGCCCCAAACGGACGGCCGTCCTTGTCGAGCTGCCAGACGGGAAAGCGGAAGCCGCGCTTGGCGCCATCGACCCCGAGCACCTGGCCATTCTGCCGCTTGGCGTTGACCGTCACCCGCGACGTGCCGATCAGCTTGGCAAAGGCGTCCGCGCTCAGCATGTCCTCGCCGGCGACAATTTCGGCAACACGCTTGAGACCACGTTCGCGCGCCTCGGCGAGCGCTGCCTCAAGTTCAGCGTCGGGCTTGCCCGTGTCCTCGACGGGAAAGGCATCTGAGGCGCTCGGCTGTTCCTCGACCGGCGTGATCGTCTGCGCGCCGGCCGCCGGGTCGACCTCTACCCGGAACGACACGCGATGGCCGATCTTGCGGCTGCGTGCGATGGCCTCCTGATAGCGTTCGAGCAACGCCTTCTTGAAATCGGCCTGTGCCGGCAACTTTGTGGTAAAACTCAGGGCGGCGACTCCCGCATGGGATGCGGTCCCGCTATGATTGCTGCGTTTTGGAGCGGCCATGATGACAACCTCTTGCTGTCACCAATATGGTTACAGATCGTAAGTTCGTCAAGTTCGATAATTTCGTAAAGATGGTATTATCCCCCCTCCCCTTCCCGGCTTTTTTGTCCCGCCGCAGGCGTAGCGCCGTCCCGACGGGTCAGGGCCAAAAAACCGTCGCGACTGAGCGCCCAGTCCGGCCTCTGCACAAAAATGCGCCGACGGGTACGCAGGACCGCGTGCGCGCGGGTGAGTTCGTGGGTTGTGGTGCGAATGTCCATGTGGGCGTCGTGCAGGACGAGGTCTTCGAGGTGGACGAGCTCGCCCTCGAGCCAGAGCGCGGCGGCTGGGTCGACGAAGTGCTGGCGCTCGACAAAACCGTCGCGGACGGGAGAACGAGCCAGCCGCTCGTCAAGGCGGGCCAAAACCTCGGTGGCGCGGGAAACCGGTCCGATTAGGATTTCCAGGGGCAGTTTGTCGAGCGTGTAAGCCATTGTTTTCATGATGGCCGATTCGCGTTATTCAAGCTATCCGGCAGTTAAGTTGACTTGCAGGGGATTTTCTCTGGCGTCTTTCTCACTATCGATAGTTACCTCTTATCGATACTTAGAGATTACACCCATACAACACGATTGCTATTGCGTCGTTGCTTTCCCGCCGAGCCCGTCAACAACGCGAGTGCGTTTCGATCATAGCCTTTGGGATACTCGTTCCGCAGTATGTGCTCAAATGGGGAGCCAGCTGGCGCTTCACCCGCAGCAACGAAGTAGGTAACGCGGATGTGGCGAAAGGCGGTAGCGCTCTACTGACTCGACGCCTGACCATTTATTAGGTCGTACCAACCCTTTCGCACGCCCTCCCCCTGCCCGGCCGTGACGGAAGGTTGAACCAGTCGGGCGGCTTGCTAGGCTCCAGACTGGAGGTGGTAGCCCCGGCATAAACACGGCACTGCTTTTGATGGCTCAGTATGGTGGTAAGGCCATTAACCCGATCGATGACGTCTGCCGAGACTATTTCTCCCACCTGACGCCGCCGAAATTGACTCGAGAGATTTCCATGGGGGAAATTACCCTTCCGCTCATGCAGATCGAGGACAGCCAGAAGTCAGAAGCGTGCCAAGGGCCATCGAATGCGATGTCGATCCTGAATTTTTTGACTGTACCCTCGACCAATTCTGCCGATGCTTTCTGCTGAACGGCAGGAACAACGAAATGCCGTCGCCAAATCCTAAATGCCTTTTTGCGGACGTTCGAGAACTGCCCTGCACGGCGAAAACGGCAGGTTGGCATAGGAACCCGACCTTTGTCCGTGACCGCACCGCCCGTCTTGCGGCACTGCGCCGCGATAGCCTTCTACGAGGCGCGTTCGCGGTAGCGGGCTTCGATGGTTTCAGCTGCCCTTGAGCCCGCTTCTGACATAGCCGGCAATGACTCTGCTCGCGAATTCTCCAGGCACGAGGCCCGGTGCCGGATCGGCATGAATGCCGAGCAAGCTTGCGATAGCCGGTTTGGCTCAAGAACGGCTTGTCCAGATCGACAGCGTGGGCGGCGAAGCCGGCCAGAACCCGAGGCTGCTGCCGATGCCGAAGATTGCGTTCAGATCGATGCGCACGCGCATGCCCTCGTGAATTCGCCGGTCTGTCCCTAGCGCGAGCAGGCCGGCAATCAGCCTCAGGCACTTTCGAAGCCTAAGCCGCCTGCCGGGCCGCGCTAAACCTGGCCGCGCCCGCTCACCAGCGGGCGTGGCGAAATCCCGGTTTTTCCCGCGAGGCGCCCGCGGCGCCGAACGCCCGCCCAAATCCCGCGCCCGCCGGTGTCGCCGGCGGGCGCGGAAAAATTTCTCGCATCGCTCATCGCTGGCGATCCTGCATCAGCACAAGCAGGCCTCCCTGATAGCGCCGTGCGGCGCTTCGCTCCGCTTCCGGGCTGGTCCTGCTTCAGGTCAAAGAGCGGGCCGCTCGGGCTGGGCAGCCTTCCATGCGTCAAGCTGTTATCGCCGCATATCGAGGATGACGCGCCAGCTATAGGTGCGTCCCCCGATGATGATGGTCTCGGGCGGCTTCATTCCGCGGCCTCCAGCAAGCGGGCTTCTTCCTGCAAGCCGTGAAGAAAATCCGCGGCGCGCTGCGCGTGGCTGGCTGCGGTGAAGATCGCCCGCTTGTCGTTCTTAAGCACTTTCAGCCATGAGCCGATATAGGCGGCATGGTCGGGCCGCGTTTCGGGCGTCAGGTCGAGATCGGCGGACAGGAAGGCCGAAGCAAGTTCAGCAACGAGTTCTTCCATCGCGTAGCCTTCATCGCCCCAGCGCTTGCGGCCAAAATCCCGCTCCAGTCGCGAGGGGTGGCGCGTCCAGTGCGTGCACTCGTGCGCCAGCGTTGCGTAATAGCTTTCGGCATTGCGGAAGGTCTCGAACGGCGGCATCTGCACATGGTCGCTGCCCATGCTGTAATAGGCCTGATTGCCGCCGTGGCGGATATCGGCGCGCAGCCCGGCGAAGAAAGTTTCTGCGTGCTCGATGCGTGCTACCGGATCGAGGCGCTGTTCCGCCCGGGCATAGAATTGCGCCGGTAGGCCTTCGATCTGCTCGACATTAAAGACAGTGTAGCCCTTCATAAACGGGATATCCCGCTCCTGCTCCTCGCCGGTCGCTTCGTCCTTCTGTGTCCTGCGGATACGGTCGGCATAAACGACAAGATTGCCCTTCTCGCCCTTGCGGACATGTGCGCTCATCTCCTGCGCTTGTTTGAAGGTCATCCAGATCGGCGCGGCAAAGCCCTGCGCCATGGCTGCCGACCACAGCATGATGACGTTGATACCCTGATAGGGCACGCCGTTATGGCGCAAGGGCCGCGAAATCCGCCCCGCGGCGTGCTCCACGTTCCACGGCTTCAGCCACGGGCGCACGCCCTTCTCCAGCTCATCAACAATCGTCGCCGTAACTCTCTCATAAACATCTGCTGTCATTGGTCTTTCCTCCTAGCTTTACGGTTGCGCAGCAGCTGCTGCTGCAACCGGACTAGGCCCCGCGCCAATGAGCGGGTGGAATGCGGTCAAGGCTGAAAATCAAAGGGTGGTGCGGCCCGCAGCGGAGTGAGGACCAGGCCTTTGATTTTCACGCGAATAGCGCCCGGCCTTGACGGCAGGGGGCGGCAGCCCCGGATCAAAAGAGAAAAGGTTATACGGGCCTGTGGCCCGTTCAGGTCACGGCCCGAAAGGCGTGCTTGCGCGAGGGATGGAAGCCGGATGGCCGAAATCCCGGCGTAGCCTGGCGAAGCCGGAGTTCGGTTTACGAGAGCCCGGTCCTGCGTAGCTTCAGCGTAGCAGTACGCGCCCGGAATCCGACCCCGTTTTCAGGTTCGGTCGCTGTTCCGGTTTGCCGCGCCCCATGCGCCTTCCCTGAGGCCATGCGAGGTCACTGCGTACGGGAAAGCTGGCGTTGGTGTAGCTGAAGAAGTGCGGCGCGATCGGGGGAAGTTTAAGATAACTGCCAAGGCCGGCGGGCGCCGGCGATGTCCATTGCGGTTCCTTCGCGGTTTAGTCGAGATAGGATGAGCGCGATTTCGGCGACCAGAGTAGTGTGCAAGCCTACGACGTGAGGAACCAATCTGCGTCAACCCAGTTCCGGGCGGCACAGACTGCTTAGACAGGATGGGAATCACAATGAAACTGGAAGATGAAGTCCGACACAGCTCCGAAGATATTGACGACGCGGTGCTCGGCGATGTTGTCCTGGCCTTGCACCGGCGGGTGGAAGTCAACCACGGCTTCGACATCCCATACATTGCAGGCTACAGCAAAGACGGAGGCACGATTTACATCGACCGGCATCTGCCACGAACAATCCCTTGGAAAGGCCGTACGGTGCGGCTCGCACCATTTTTGCTGACGCATGAGGTCGTGGAAAAGGCCCTTCTGGACAAGCTTGGGCTTCATTACCTTCATGCGCATCAAATAGCAGTTCGCGCTGAACGCGATGCCGTCAAAGCCGCCGGCGTTTCGTGGAAAACGTACCAATCGTTGATGAAACGGAACGAAAAACCAATTGATGAAGAGAAGCTTAGCAAGGTACCGGCAGACCTTGATGTGACGCCCTACCGAGAGCTTAAGGACTTCGCTACTCTGGAGCGCCTCATTAATGCTAATACGGCGGGTGAGTAACTTCCGGCACACTATGCGAAATTCAGACGGATGCCCGTCTTCCTTTCGAGTAAGCGGTTATAAGATTCCGATGCTGAAAGGCTGTCTCCAGACGCTGCTTAGAGGTCGGTTTGAATCGCCCTGATCTGCCCCGGAACTGTCATCCAGCGTCGACCAGAGCCTCGGTAGTTTCTGTTAGCCGTGGGGCCGGGAAGAACCGACGGAGGCGCGAAGCCTTCAATAGACGAGCGGAGGCGTTGGAATGCGGCGCCGGTTACACGTCTTCTTCCCAAAGGGGATCTCGGCCGAGGCTTGGCCACCGCCGGCGGCCAACCGTTTCGGGATCGAGGCCGAAGCGATCCTGGTGCGCTCGATCATCGTGCCGGCCGCGCCTGCCTCCCCATGACGGATGGCGCGGCTTCGCAAAGCGCACATGATTTCGTCACGTGAGATGCCGACGTCGCCAAGAACGTCATCGGGTAAACGGCTCAACTGGTCCGTTGCCGACAGGAGAGCTTTTCGCTCGGCGCGGAGGCGTAACCACCTGCGAAATGGACCAATGGCGGCAGCATGAATTATAACCATGATCAGATCGTCCCTTCATTGATCTGAA
Source organism: Mesorhizobium sp. WSM4828 (assembly GCF_055811175.1). Taxonomy (NCBI): domain Bacteria; kingdom Pseudomonadati; phylum Pseudomonadota; class Alphaproteobacteria; order Hyphomicrobiales; family Phyllobacteriaceae; genus Mesorhizobium; species Mesorhizobium sp. WSM4828. Next base: position 61,035 of record NZ_JBVVQK010000032.1, read on the forward strand.
TTGACCGGTACGGAACGGCGCGAACGGCACTCCGGGCGAGAGCGTCAGCCGTCCGCGAGGCAAATTAGACGTAGTGGTCGATGGATTGGTTTTGCCGCGGCGTGCCCATACGGCGGGCGGTGGCTGGCCCCGGGCCACGCATGTAATAAAGCTCCGGGCGGTAGCGCGGCGCGACGAATTTGCGAAACCCCGCAGCAAGTTTTGTGACGGGAGCCAAGAATTTCATGACTGTTCCCTTTCCCTTCGCCGGCTTGCACACGAGCCGGCGGGCCTGACGTGCAACAAAGATATGACAGTCGAACAGGCTCGGCTGTGGGAATTCCCACACCGGGGAAAACATTGGCGAAATCCGCCCCCAGTTTGCATCCCGGAAAGCGGGGCCTGCGGCCATAAAATTTCCTTGGATAGGGAGTAAGGTGAAGTTCACTTGATTGAACAAGGACCCTTGATTGAACAAGGACCGTTGTGACAGGCTCTCTGGCCTTCATCTCAAGACTTTGCGATGCCGACCTCGCCGCGCTGACCAAACGGTGGCACGAGCGCAGCTATCGACACAACGAGCTAATCATTTCCCACGGCGACACTGGTCGCGATGTCTTCTTCCTGCTGGAAGGACGGGCTCGCGTGACACTGGTTTCAGCGGACGGCAGGGAGATAGCGTATCGCGATGTCGAACCGGGTGACATTTTCGGGGAGCTCGGAGGCATTGACGGGATTGCACGCTCTGCCAGCGTAGTCGCGCTGGAGGCAACCCGCGCTGCACGGCTGTCCGGCACAGCATTCCGGGATATCGTGATGACCCACCCGACTTTTGCCTGGATGCTGCTTGAGCATCTGTCTGCCCAGCTCCGGCGGATGACCGAGCGGGTATTCGAATACAGCACTCTGGTCGTGCGAAAACGGCTGATCGTCGAGCTCCTGCATCGGGCGGAGAAAGCCGCACTCGTGGACGGCGAGGTCTCCATAAGCCCGGCACCGACGCATTCCGAGCTGGCGGCAACGATGAGCACGCACAGGGAAGCGGTCTCGCGCGAAATGAGCGACCTCGCCAAGAGAGGCCTGATCGAAAAGCGCGGCAGCAGGTTATTGCTGCATGACGTCTCGGCACTACGGGCGCTGGTCGACAAGGCCAAGTGAAATTGGGAAAGCTGGATTTCAGGCCCTCGAGATAGCCACGGATGACGTCGATGCCGGAGGATTGTTCATTCAGCTTGTCACCATAGTCCTGCGAAACAATGTCGGCGAGCTGGGTCAGATCACCGGAATTGAACATATCGAAATAGCGGCGGACGATGGCTTTGTTGGCATCAGAATCGGACATGGGCTGCTGTACCCGGTTCCATTCGCTGGCAGGCTGCATCGTCGGCAGTGACCGTGCTGAGCCGTCTGTGACTCGAAGAGTCGAGTAGATGAACGAGCGCTGGCCATGCCGAGATGGCGGTCACTTGGAGGGCGGTAGGTCTGGAAGGTTTGGCTTTTGTCTCGCTGGCCGAGAGGGACTTCATGCACGAGCGCAGCAACGGTTCAGGTGGAAAGCGTTTGGTCGTTGCCAAGACCATCGGCGACTTCTGAAATAGCGAGCGGGCGTGCTGGTCCTTCAGGGGCTAATTCCCCGAGGGCCCCGGCGTAGCTGAATCTGGCGGGTACCGCAGCATTTCTTGAACTTCATACCTGAACCGCAAGGACATTGATCATTGCCGCCGCGTTGTAGCCGGCCTACCAGGGGCAGCAGCGCTGCGGAAGGCAGGAGCGCTGCCGCAAGGGCAGCCAACTTGGCCGAGATTCCCGGTACGAC
>NZ_JBVVQK010000033.1:0-54237 GCF_055811175.1 Mesorhizobium sp. WSM4828
TTTTGTTCTTGCTTTGTGCCGGCAGCTATGCTACTAATTTGGGTATGGTGCCAATTGGCTCCAACGACCCGCCCGCCAAGGCGGGTTTTTTTGTTTCAGGCACCTTTCGATTAGGGAGTTGTCCGCAACCTTGCGCCAACGTTGGCGATTGGCGAAGGCCGGCATGATGGCTAATCTCCCTCCTTGTGGAGGAGATGTCCGGCAGGACAGAGGGGGGCGCTGTCCCGCCGACCTGCCAACGTATCGCAGCCACGCCACAACTGATCTGATCCCAATCAGAGAAAACAAATTAAAGGTTTGCGATCCTTCGCGCCCCCCTCTGCCCTGCCGGGCATCTCCCCCACGAGGGGGGAGATTAGCAGCGTCATCGACGCTGCCACCTTGCAACGCAGGGCCTCTCCTTGGAGTCGGCAGCAACAAAAAAGCCCGCGAACCTTGCGGCTCGCGGGCTCATGTCGTCGGATGGTGGCGCCGGTCAGCTCTTCAGCTTGGCGTTGCAGAGGCTATAGAAGCCGCCGCCCTTCTGGATCCACCTGAGGCCGCCCAGCGTGTTGGCGTCCTTGTTGGCGTAATAGAGGTCGAGGCAGGTGTGCATGCGGCCCTTGGCCGGGGTCTCGGTTGCATACTTCTTGGAGATCGCCGTCGGGAATTTCACGCCCTGGGGGGCGGTGATGGTCGGCGGTTGCGGATCGCCGGTGTACTTGGCATCGGGAGCCGGCAGGGTGTCGTCGTCGGCTGCGCCGGCGCCGCATTGGCTCTTGCGGAAGTCGTTCCACTTCATGCCGTTCAGCGTGTTGCCGGCCTTGGCAGCCTGATACTTGGCGCTGCAATCCGCCATGCTGAGGCCTTTGCCGGTATCGGTCGCGGCAGCTGTCGTCGCCTTGGCAGGTGCCGCGGCAGGTTGTGCCGCTGCAGTTGCGCCGGCGGCGCATTCAGTCTTGCGGAAGTCGTTCCACTTCATGCCGTTGAGCGTGCCGGCAGTCTTGGCGGCCTGGTATTTGGTGCTGCATTCCTTGGCCGTCAGCCCAGGCGCCGCGTCATCGCTGCTGGCCGCCGCTGCTTTGGTCGTGGCGGCGGGTGCGGCTGCCGTCGCGCCGGCGGCGCACTGGGTCTTGCGGAAATCGTTCCATTTCATGCCGTTCAGCGTGCCGGCGGCTTTTGCCGCCTGGTACTTGGTGCTGCACTCCTTCGCCGTCAGGCCTGGCGCCGCATCGTCGCCGGCGGCTGCCTTGGTCGTGTCAGTGGCCTTGGCCGCGGCTTTGGCTGGCGCGGTGTCGGTCGTAGCGGCGGTGGCATCGGTGCCGCATTGGGCCTTGCGGAACTGGTTCCAGTTCTGCCCGCCAAGCGTTCCCGCATCCTTGGCCGCGTTATACTTGGTGCTGCACTCGGCCATGGTCAGCGCATTGGCAGGCGCCGCCAGGAATAAGGTCGCGACGGCGAGACCCGTCAAAGTGGCAAGTCGATGGATGAGCATGCTTGTTCTCCCTACGGCGGTTCATGATATGTCCCAGTGCAGCAATAGCGCTCAACGGCTGGTTGCGCCAGATGCTAACTAGCGTAGAGACAAATTTAGAAGTGCATTCTTTTCTTTAAGGTGATGAATTCGTTGCCGGGACTGTCTCCCAGCCAAGTTCGTCCGGGTGCATTGCACGAAGCGCGCGCATATGGCTGGTTCCCAGCGAGGGCACTGCGTCGCATGACAGCCAGTCAAATCGGCGGGTGCGGCGAACCTGAGCCTACCGCTGTCTGGAGCAGCACGATGCGGATTCGGGTTCAAGGCCACACTGCCACAGACCAAAGGATCCAGATGAGGTTTAAGTTGACGTTTCTGATGCTGCTGCCCAACAAGGGCTCGGAACTTGAAAATCAACGCACTAGCGTGACGCAAAACACACAAGACAACAATTTTCTAAGGATTGGTCCTCCATAATCATACAATGTGATGACGGGGCTTGGGCCATTTTATGGCATGAGATGCTCGGAAAGAACCATCGGGAAGCTGGCGAACATGGCAGGACATTATTTCGGTACGGACGGCATTCGTGGGCGAGCCAACAAGTTTCCAATGACGGCGGAGGTCGCCATGCGGGTCGGCATGGCCGCCGGCCTCTCGTTCCAGCGCGGCAGCCACCGCCACCGCGTCGTGCTCGGCAAGGATACCAGGCTTTCCGGCTACATGATCGAGAACGCGATGGTATCCGGCCTGTGCGCCGCCGGCATGGATGTCTTCCTGCTCGGCCCGATCCCGACGCCGGCTGTTGCCATGCTGGTGCGCTCGCTGCGCGCCGATATCGGCGTGATGATCTCTGCCTCGCACAACCCCTATTACGACAACGGCATCAAGCTGTTCGGCCCCGATGGCTATAAGCTGTCCGATGAGATCGAGGAGCGTATCGAGGGAATGCTCGACAAGGATATCGAATTGGCGCTCGCCGATTCCGATGGGCTCGGCCGTGCCAAACGCGTCGACGGCGTGCATGACCGCTATATCGAATTCGCCAAGCGCACGCTGCCGCGCTCGATGTCGCTGTCAGGCCTGCGCATCGTCGTCGATTGCGCCAATGGCGCCGCCTACAAGGTGGCGCCCGACGCGCTGTGGGAACTCGGCGCCGAGGTCGTTGCCATCAATGTCGAGCCCAACGGCTTCAACATCAACAAGGAATGCGGCTCGACCCATCCGGCCGGCCTGCAAAAGAAGGTGCACGAGGTGCGCGCCGATATCGGCATTGCGCTCGACGGCGATGCCGACCGCGTCGTCATCGTCGACGAGAACGGCGCGATCGTCGATGGCGACCAGATCATGGCGCTGATTGCCGAGTCCTGGCACCAGAGCGGGCGGCTGGCCGGCGGCGGCGTCGTCTCGACGGTGATGTCCAATCTCGGCCTCGAACGCTTCCTTAGCGACATGAACCTGCAGTTGCATCGCACCAAGGTCGGCGACCGCTATGTCGTCGAGCACATGCGCGCCCATGGACTCAATGTCGGCGGCGAACAGTCGGGCCACATCGTGCTGTCCGATTTCTCGACCACCGGCGACGGCCTCGTCTCGGCGCTCCAGGTGCTCGCCTGCATCAAGCGGCATAACCGGCCGGTCAGCGAACTGTCGAAGAAATTCGAGCCAGTGCCGCAGCTTTTGAAGAATGTGCATATTTCCGGCGGCAAGCCGCTGGAGGAGGCGCCGGTCAAGGCGGCGATCGAAGATGCGCGCAATCGCCTCGGCAAGGCCGGGCGCCTGGTCATCCGGCCGTCCGGCACGGAGCCGCTCATTCGCGTCATGGCGGAGGGCGACGACCCGCAGCTTGTCGAGTCCGTCGTCAACGACATTGTCGAGGTCATTTCGGAAACGCGCAGCGCCGCCTGAACTCCCTCCAACATCGGTTCAAAAGCCCGCCTTGCCGACGGGCTTTTTATTGGGTCACGGCCAGCACCGCCTGCAGCAACGGCCGCCAGATTGCTCGAATTTTAGAGATTCGTGGTTAATCAATACGGTTAAACGCCTTTTAACCTTTCCGATTCATTATCCACAACTGAGGTCAATCACATTTCGGGCGCGTTCGCCGTTCGAGGGTTCTCAGGGGTGATAAGCATGTTCAACACAGCAAGAATGGCTCTCCTGGCCGCGCTGTTTGCCGGCGCCGGGCCGGCATTCGCCGCCGATTTCGTCGAGCCGCCCGTAGTCGAGGAGGCGCCGCCGCCGATCGCCTACGAGCAGCCGGCCGACTTTGGCGGCTGGTATATCCGTGGCGACATCGACTATCACTGGTCGAAGTTTCGCGGCGCCGACTACATCACCTACGGACCGCCTCCCGGAACCGGCACTTTTGACAGCGGCAAGCTGAAGAGTGCCTTCTCGGCCGGTGCCGGCGTCGGCTATCAAATCGACCGGCACTTCCGCACCGACTTGACCGCGGACTGGATGAGCAAATCCACTTTCCGCGGCTCGACCAGCGGCATCTGCCTCGATGGGGATCCCTGTACTTCGGTCGACACCTCGTCCTATACGGCGCTGCTGCTGCTCGCCAACGCCTATGTCGATATCGGCACATGGCACGGTATCACGCCCTATGTCGGTGCCGGCATCGGCGGCGCCTGGGTTAAGTGGGATACACTCCACAACAGTGATGAAGACGGTGAATTCTTCCACCACGGCGGCAAGGGCTGGCGTTTTGCCTATGCTGCCATGATTGGTGCATCCTACTGTTTGACCGATCGCGTCAAGCTCGACGTCGGCTACCGCTACAGCCATATAAACGGTGGGAAGATGTTCGACTTCGGCAGCGGCGTCGGCCCCGGTTATGACGACGGCATCAATGTTCATGAGGTGCGCGGCGGCCTGCGCTATCAGTTCGGCAGATCGGACTGCGTCGAACCGGAACCCTATGTTCCGGAACCGGAGCCGGTCTACACGAAGTAGTCGCTTCGAAATCGAGGATTTTGTCGACCGCCCGGCTGATGCCGGGCGGTTTCGTTTGGCTGCCTAAGGATGCTGCGTTGCTCTGTAACGCTGTCCAGCTCGAGGACTGAAAACGGATCAAATCAATTGCTAACGCCTTGTTATCCTTAACTCGCACTTAACCACTATGGTTAACAATGCTGTCTGAAACGGCGCGCGCAATCGCGAATGCGCCAAGTTCGGGAGCCGAGGACCATGACATCCAAATCGCCTGTAGCACTGGCGCTTGCAGCAGTCGTCCTGATGCCGCTGACGCCGGCGCTTGGCGCCGATTACGAACCGCCGGTCTATGTCGACCAGGCGCCCGACTATGTACCGGTCGAGGTTGGCTCGGGATGGTATCTGCGCGGCGATGTCTCCTATCTGGTGCAGAAGAGCTTCAAGGATGAGCATTTCGCCTTCACGCCCGCGAGCTTCGACGAAAAGGAAGATCCCATCTTCGCCAGCATTGGCTTCGGCTATCATTTCAACGACTATCTGCGCGCCGATCTCAATGTCGGCTATCTTCCCGGCAACAAGATCGACGTCGGTTATAACGACGGAACGACCGTGGCATCGGCGACCCTGAAGAACTATGCCTTCTCAGGCATACTCAATGGCTATGTCGACCTTGGCACCTATGTCGGAATCACACCTTATCTCGGCGCTGGTGTCGGTGTCGTTCAGAGCAAGCGTCGCCTCTCGGCGAGCTACTTCACCGACAACGCCAACCCCGCCGACGATTTCGTCCTGCGTGACGACAAGACCCAATATTCCTTCGCCTACACGCTGAATGCCGGCCTTGCCTACCAGGTGTCCAAGAACGTCTCAGTCGATCTGGGCTATCAGTATTTTTCCGCGCCAGACGCCGAATATGTGACTGCCGAGAGCCTGACTTCTTTTCCGATCCGCAAAGGAATCAACAATCATCAAGTCAAAGTCGGACTACGGTACGATCTCTGGTAGGCCCGGCCGAAGTCGAGGCGTGGACAATGGCGGGTCGTAGGCCCGCCGTTTGCGTTTCGCCCGGCAATATCCCGACAGCGACAAAAACTTTCCCCTTGACGCCGAAAGCCTGAACGCATATCGCCATCCGTGGGCCACCCCTCCCCAACGAGGGGCCACTATCTGGAAGGATAGACCACGATGACCACGCATACGAAGCCCGGATTCCGTCCGGCAAATCCCAATTTTTCCTCAGGTCCATGTGCAAAACGCCCCGGCTGGTCGGTCGAGGCGCTCAAAAATGCCGCGCTCGGGCGCTCGCACCGCGCCAAGATCGGCAAGACCAAGCTCGAACAAGCGATCGAGCTGACCCGGGAAATCCTCCAGGTTCCGGCGGATTACCGCATCGGCATCGTGCCGGCCTCGGATACCGGCGCGGTCGAAATGGCGCTGTGGTCGCTGCTCGGCGAACGCGGCGTCGACATGGTCGCCTGGGAGAGCTTCGGCTCCGGCTGGGTCACCGATGTGGTCAAGCAGCTGAGGCTCGCCGATGTGCGCAGGTTAGAGGCCGACTACGGCGCACTGCCCGACCTGACCAAAATCGACTTCGACCGCGACGTGGTCTTCACCTGGAACGGCACGACGTCGGGCGTGCGCGTGCCGAATGGCGATTTCATCCCGACCGCCCGCAAGGGCCTGACCATCTGCGACGCCACTTCGGCGGCCTTTGCGCAAAAGCTCGATTTTCGGAAACTCGACGTCGTCACCTTCTCCTGGCAGAAGGTCTTGGGCGGTGAGGGCGCGCACGGCATGCTGATCCTCGGCCCACGCGCCGTCGAACGGCTGGAAAGCTACAAGCCGGCCTGGCCACTGCCGAAGATCTTCCGTCTCACCTCGGGCGGCAAGCTGATCGAAGGCATCTTCAAGGGCGAGACCATCAACACGCCGTCGATGCTGTGCGTCGAGGACTATCTCGACGCACTGCGTTGGGCGAAGTCGATCGGCGGTCTCGACGCTCTGGTCACCAGAGCGGATGCCAACGCCGCTGTTCTCGATCACTTTGTCGGGAAATCTTCCTGGCTCGGCCATCTTGCCGTCGATCCGGCGACGCGTTCGAACACATCGGTCTGCCTTTCCTTCACCGACCGGCAAGTCGCTGCACTCGACGCCGACGGACAGGCTGCGTTCGCCAAGGCAATTGTCTCGGCGCTCGACAAGGAAGGCGTCGCCTATGACATCGGCGCCTACCGCGATGCACCGCCCGGGCTGCGCATCTGGTGCGGCGCGACAGTCGAGACCTCCGATCTCGAAGCGCTGCTGCCCTGGCTCGACTGGGCCTTTGCCGCGCAAAAGGCGTCGCTGAAGGCGGCCGCCTGATCCCTCCCCCTCGAGGGGAGGGTGGCCCGAAGGGCCGGGTGGGGTCGCCTCCGCCTGACTCGACATCTCTTAAGAAGATTAGGCCGCATCCGGCCGTACCGACCCCACCCCGGCGCTTCGCGCCGACCCTCCCCTCAAGGGGGAGGGACGCCAATTGCAAAGGATCACGCCAATGCCCCGCGTTCTCGTCTCAGACAAACTTTCCACCACCGCCGTGCAGATATTCAGGGATCGCGGCATCGAGGTCGACTATTTGCCGGATATCGGCAAGGACAAGGAAAAACTGCTCGAAGTGATCGGCCAGTATGATGGGCTGGCCATCCGCTCGGCGACAAAGGTCACGGAGAAGCTGATCAACGCCGCGACCAGGCTGAAGGTCGTGGGTCGCGCAGGCATCGGCGTCGACAATATCGACATACCGGCGGCGAGCCGCAAGGGCATCATCGTGATGAACACGCCCTTCGGCAATTCGATCACCACCGCCGAGCATGCGATCGCCATGATCTTCGCGCTGGCCCGCCAGATACCGGAGGCCAACGCCTCGACCCATGCCGGCAAATGGGAAAAGAACCGCTTCATGGGTGTCGAGATCACCGGCAAAACGCTGGGCATCATCGGCTGCGGCAATATCGGCTCGATCGTGGCCGCGCGCGGCGTCGGCCTGAAGATGCATGTCATCGCCTTCGATCCATTCCTGTCGGACAGCCGCGCCGAGGAGCTCGGCGTCGAAAAGGTCGAGCTCGACGAACTGTTCGCCCGCGCCGATTTCATCACGCTGCACACACCGCTTACCGACAAGACGCGCAACATCATCGACGCCGCGGCGATCGCCAAGATGAAGACCGGTGTGCGCATCATCAATTGCGCGCGTGGCGGGCTGGTCGTCGAGGCCGACCTGATCGCGGCACTGAAAAGCGGCAAGGTGGCAGGCGCCGGCATCGACGTGTTCGAGGTCGAACCGGCGGAGTATAATGAACTGTTCGGCATGGAGAATGTCGTGGCGACGCCGCATCTCGGCGCGTCGACCACCGAAGCGCAGGAGAATGTCGCCCTGCATGTCGCCGAGCAGATGTCCGACTATCTGATCAAGGGCGCCGTTTCCAACGCCATCAACATGCCGTCGATCACCGCCGAAGAGGCGCCGCGGCTGAAACCTTTCGTCAAGCTTGCCGAAGTGCTCGGCGCCTTTGTCGGACAGGTCACCGAGGATCCGATCAAGGAGGTCGAGATACTGTTCGACGGCTCGACCGCGACGATGAACACGCGCGCGCTGATCAGTGCCACCCTTGCCGGGCTGATCCGGCCGCAGGTCTCCGACGTCAATATGGTGTCGGCGCCGATCATGGTGAAGGAACGCGGCATCATCGTCGCCGAGGTCAAGCGCGACAAGTCGGGCGTGTTCGACGGCTATATCAAGCTGACGGTCAAGACCGAGCACAGGACGCGCTCGATCGCCGGCACCTGCTTCTCGGACGGCAAGCCGCGCTTTATCCAGATCAAGGGCATCAACCTCGACGCCGAGGTCGGTCAGCACATGCTCTACACGACCAATGCCGACGCGCCTGGGATCATCGGTCTGCTCGGCACGGTTTGCGGCGAGAACGGCGTCAACATCGCCAACTTCCAGCTCGGCCGCAACCGGCCGGGTGGCGATGCCATTGCATTGCTCTATCTCGACGCGCCGTTCCCGGAAAACGTGTTGGCGCAGGTGCGCTCGCACAAGTCGATCGACTCGGCCAAGCGGCTGCATTTCGACGTCGGCGCGGCCTGAAATTCGGTCGCCCCGTGTGCAGCAGCACGCGGGGCGCTTCCGCGGTCGCTGATGGATTCGCAGGGAAACGTCGCGGCAAACGACTTCATTCAGCAGCAGATGCCGCCATCATCCGTCCGCTGTATTCGGCGAGGCTGATGCCACCGAGCACCAGCGCGAGAGCCAGCGCCTGATAGAGCTGGAATGTCTCACCGACAATCACCACCGACAGCAGCGTACCGAAGATCGGCACCAGATTGATAAACAGGCCGGCCCGGTTGGCGCCGATCAGCTCGTTGCCTCTGATATAGAAGATTTGCGAGATGACCGAAGCACCGATGGCGGTATAGAACGCGACCGCCCAGCCGCGGGCATCGGGGACGATGACCTTGCCGGCGGCAATCTCCCACAGGAAGAAAGGCAGCGATGTGATGAGTGCGGCAACCGATAGCGCCAGCATCAGGCTCTGCCAGCGGATGACCGGCTTCAGCCGCAACCCCACCGAATAAAAGGAGTAGCAAAGCACGGCGACCAGCATGATCGCGTCGCCGAAGTTGAGATCCAGCTTGAGAAGCTGGCGCAGGTCGCCATGGCTCGCCGTCACCGCTACGCCAATGATGGTCAGCACGACGCCGATGACCTGCACGCCATTGACGCGCAGGCGAAACAGCACAAAATTGGCGATGATGATGACGATCGGGATCGCCGCCTGCTCGATCGAGACGTTGATCGCCGTCGTGTAGTTGAGCGCCGTGTAGAAGATCACATTGAAAAAGGCGAAGCCGCAAGCGCCGAGCCCGCCAAGCAGCAACCAGTGCCTACGCACCACCGGCCAGTCCTCATGCAGCGTCCGCCAGCCGATCGGCAGCAGGATCAGAACGGCCAGGATCCAACGCAGGAAGACCAGCGTCATCGGCGAAATGTGGTCGACCGCCAGCTTGCCGGCCACGGAGTTGCCGCCCCACAGCAAGGTGGTGGACAGCAGGAATAGGTAGGCGGCTCGATGCATCGTGAACTCCCGGCCAGGCGGAGAGAAATGCGCGGTCGTTGCGGGCCTATTGCGGCAGCTCGCGCAAGTAAATGATGTCAAAGGCGAAAATTGTTGTGCCTCGGAGCGTTTTCGGCGGCAAAGAATGGTCGCGCTCGCCGGGTCTTGACGCTATAGAGCGACGTGCGTGCAATTGGACGCTACGCGTCGGAAGGCTTTAATCCTCGCGTCGTGCTTTCCCAAATCGATTCCGTTTTTGGGGGCCGATGCGATAGAGGCCTATCGTTTCGAATTGTTTCAAGCTGCTCGTGCGGCGTCTCAAGGGAAAAGAAATATGGCCAATGTGGTGGTCGTCGGCTCGCAATGGGGCGATGAGGGCAAAGGCAAGATCGTAGACTGGCTGTCGGAGCGCGCCGATGTTGTCGTGCGCTTCCAGGGCGGCCACAATGCCGGCCACACGCTGGTCGTCGACGGCAAGGTCTACAAGCTGTCGCTGCTGCCGTCCGGCGTGGTGCGGCAAGGCAAGCTGTCCATCATCGGCAATGGCGTCGTCTTCGATCCGCACGCTTTCGTCGCGGAGGTTGCGAAATTGAAAGCGCAGGGCGTGGAGGTGACGCCGGACCGCCTGAAAATAGCCGAAAACACCGCGCTTATCCTGTCCTTGCACCGAGAGCTGGACGGATTTCGCGAGGACGCCGCTTCCAATTCCGGAACGAAGATCGGCACGACCCGTCGCGGCATCGGTCCCGCCTATGAAGACAAGGTGGGCCGGCGCGCGGTCAGGGTGATGGATTTGGCGGATTTGGAAACGCTGCCCTTAAAGGTCGACAGGCTGCTGACGCACCACAATGCGCTGCGCCGTGGGCTCGGCCATGCCGAGGTCACGCATGAGGCGATCATGAGCGAGCTGATTTCGGTCGCCGACGAGATCCTGCCCTATATGGACCGCGTCTGGAAAATCCTCGACGACAAGCGCCGCGCCGGTGAGCGCATCCTGTTCGAGGGCGCGCAAGGCACGCTGCTCGATATCGACCACGGCACCTACCCATTCGTCACCTCGTCCAATACGGTTGCCGGTCAGGCCGCCGCCGGGTCGGGTGTCGGCCCGGGCGCCATCGGCTATGTGCTCGGCATCACCAAAGCCTATACGACGCGCGTCGGCGAAGGCCCGTTTCCGACCGAGCAGAAGAACGAGATCGGCGAGTTCCTGGGCACGCGCGGCCATGAATTCGGCGTCGTCACCGGCCGTAAGCGCCGCTGCGGCTGGTTCGACGCCGTGCTGGTCCGCCAGGCCGTCGCCGTCAACGGCATCAAGGGCATTGCGCTGACCAAGCTCGATGTGCTCGATGGGCTGGACGAGATCAAGGTCTGTACCGGCTACCGCCTCGACGGCGAGGCGATCGATTACCTGCCGGCCAGCCAAGGCGCGCAGGCGCGCGTCGAACCGGTTTACGAGACGCTGGAAGGGTGGAAAGGCACCACCGCCGGCGCGCGCAGCTGGAACGACCTGCCGGCCCAGGCGGTAAAGTACGTCCGCTACATCGAAGAGCTGATCGGCGCGCCGGTCGCACTCCTTTCCACCAGCCCTGAACGGGACGACACGATACTTGTGACCGATCCGTTTCAAGACTAGTTTCTCAGCCTTTCCGGGCATTGCGCTGATTTGCGGGGGCCGGCCCAGAAACAAATGCAGGTCGACTGACGTATGGTAGATTTTGTTCCCATTCTGAAAAAGGCGCTCGATAAACTCGGTGAGCCGTCGGCGGAAGTGCGCGCCAGGGTCTATGACAAGGCCCGTTCGTCAATCGCGAAACAACTCGCAGAGAAGGCTACGATGACGCCTTCCGATGTCGACCGGCAGATGCGTGTGCTGGAAGACGCCATCGCCAAAGTCGAGCGGGACTTCGCCAAGCCTGCGCCGCCACCCGACCCGCTGGCGGAACTGGAGGACATCTTCTCCTCCATCGACCGCAACAAGAACCAGTCCAGCCATGTCCGGCAGCCGGCAAAGACCGAGCCGGCAAAGACGGAGCCAGCAAAGGCTGGGCCAGCCTGGCAGCCTACGCCCGCCAAGGCGGCGCCGAACTGGCAAAAGCCGCAGCCCGTCGCTCTTTCTCAGGTGCGCGCTGGTCCGCCGCCGCCCAATATAGATATTCCGACGGCCGAGGACCAAGACGGCGTTTTTCGGGGCGACGACTTTTCCAACGACGGCAGCCCCGCGGAGGACAGGTTCCAGCGGCTCCATCCCGCCGAGCGCAGGCGCAGCTATGGCGGCGTGATCGCCGCCGCCATTGCCTTGCTGGTCATTGCCGGTGGCGGCTATGGCATCTGGCTGAACAAGGATGCGTTCGGCAGCATGCTCGGCCTCGACGAGACCAAAGCCGTCGCCACCGAACCGCTGGTGAAACCAGCCCCGGCCAAGCCGGTGGCCGATGCGGCCGTACCGGCCGCGGCACCGCCGACGGAGGCCGGCGAAGGCGCGAAGTTCACGCAGCGCCTGACGCCCGAGGGCCACGAAGTCGACCCCGGCCCGGCGGCCGGGCAGGCGGGCATCGGCGAAGGCGAATCCGTGGCCGCACTGACCACGCCGCCGCCGGCCGCGCAAACGCCGACCACCCCGGCACCCGCCGCGCCGGCACCGGCCGCGCCCGCCGACACGCAAGCCACGGCCAATCCTCCAGCGGTCGATGGGGCCGCTGCACCAACTCCCGCAACGCCGCCAGCGAACGGGGCAGCAGCGCCTGCAACGGCCGCCCCACCGCCCGCACCGGCAGCGGCACCGACGGCAGTTCCGCCGCAAGCCACGTTGGCCGTCGGCCAGAAGGCGATCTTCTACGAGGAGCGCACCAGCACCGCTCAAGGCTCGGCCGAGCCCGGCAACATCGTCTGGTCACTGGTGCAGGAATCGCCCGGCGGCGACCTGCCGCCAGAGCCGGCGATCCGTGCCGAGGCGACTATTCCAGGCAAGGATATCCAGCTGCGCATGACGATCCGTCGCAACACCGACCAGACGCTGCCGGCAAGCCACATTATCGAGATGATCTTCCTGACGCCTGAGGGCTTCGAGGGCGGCGGCGTCGATAACATCCTGCGTGTCGCCATGAAGGGCTCCGAGCAGGATGCCGGCAGCCCGTTGATAGGCATCCCGGCCAAGATCGCCGACGGTTTCTTCCTGGTTGCGCTCAACGACACCAAAGCGGATGAAGACGCCAATCTGACCTTGCTCAGAGGCCAGGACTGGATCGACGTCCCGGTCGTCTACAAGACCGGGCGGCGGGCGCTGCTCACCATGGAAAAGGGGATTCCCGGCGAGAAGGTGTTCGACGAGGCGCTGAAGGCCTGGCAGACAAAGACGGCGGGGTGAGGCCGGCTCACCAGCCCAACGCCTCTCTGGCTCAGAAGCCTTGGAACAGCATGTCGAGCGCGCTCACGATGTCGTCGTGATGCCTCGTCAGATTCAGTCGGCTCTCGCCCAGTTCCGTCGCCGCAACGGTGGCGATCAAATGGGTGGCCATGACCAACTTCCGACCATTGATCTCGAAAATGGGGTGGAGCTTTCGCATTGGTGACGGCGCCATCGCAGCCGGCAGAAGCGGGACGACCACCCGGGTCTTGAAATGGTCGAGCAGATCGGCCTGGACGTCGAGGAGATAGCCGCCTTCGATGCTACCCGCGAAGACGTCGTAGCGCGCCATCAGAATTGCCGATGTTCTGCCAGCGGAATACCGTGTTTTTCGACATATTCGTTCCACGCATCTATCGTCGCGCGGTTCTCAAGCTTCCACAGCCGCGTCTTTTCGGCGGCCACTGCCTCTGCGATGCCGGCTTCAGCGGCGCGCGAGACATTCACATCGAGCCCCTTGGCTTCCTTCATGAGCTTTGAGTCGATAGACAGATTTGCCGGCTGACGGACCGCATTCACAGCTATCTTGCGCATGATCACCTCCACAGCATGCGCATAATATATGCGCATTTCTGTCTAGTCGCAATGACAAGGTGCTCGAACTCGCGAATTACCTCTCCATCTCTTCCCTTAGCATCTCGAGTTCCAGCCATTCCTCCTCGAGCGCTGCCAGTGTGACGCGCTCCTTGTCGAGCGCGGCAATCGTCTTCTGGAACGAGGCCGGGTCGCGCTCGTAATAGGCCGGATCGGCGATGTTGTTCTCCAGCCGCGAGATCGAGGCCGACACCGCTTCGATCTTTTTGGGTAAGGTTTCCAGCGCGAATTTCTGCTTGAACGACAGTTTCTTGGCCGGGCCCTTGGGAGCGGCCGCGTTGGTCCTGCTTGCAGCCATCGCCTCGCTGGTCTCTACCTTCGGCCGCGCCTTGCGGTCATCCAGCCTGGTGCCGCCGCGCTGCGCCAGCATGTCGGAATAGCCGCCGGCATATTCGATCCAGCGGCCGTCACCATCCGGCGCAATAATGCTGGTCACGGTGCGGTCGAGGAAATCGCGATCGTGGCTGACCAGGATCACCGTGCCGGCAAAGCCGGCGACCAGTTCCTGCAGCAGTTCCAGCGTCTCCATGTCGAGGTCGTTGGTCGGCTCGTCGAGCACAAGCAGGTTTGCCGGCCGTGCCAAAACGCGGGCGAGAATCAGCCGGGCCCGCTCGCCGCCCGAAAGCTCGCGCACCGGCGTGCGCGCCTGTTCCGGCTTGAACAGGAAGTCCTTCATGTAAGAGACGACGTGGCGCTGCTCGCCATTGATGACGAGGTTCTCGCCGCGACCGTCGGTGAGATACTGCGCCAGTGTCTCCTGCGGATCGACGGCCTCGCGCTTCTGGTCGAGCGTGGCGATCTCCAGATTGGTTCCGAGCCGCACCGTACCTGCGTCCGGCTTCAATTCGCCGGTCAGCATCTTCAACAGCGTCGTCTTGCCGGCGCCGTTCGGCCCGACCAGGCCGACGCGATCGCCGCGCTGGATGCGGGTCGAGAATCCCTTGACCACAGTCAGATCGCCAAAGCTCTTCTCGATGTTCTTGGCTTCGATCACCAGCTTGCCGGATTCGGCGGCGTCGCTGGCTGTCATCGTCGCCGCACCCTCGGCGCCGCGATGACCACGAAAGCGCTGGCGCATGGTCTGCAACTCACCGAGCCGGCGCATGTTGCGCTTGCGCCGTGCTGTCACGCCATAGCGCAGCCAGTGCTCCTCGCGCACGATCTGGCGACCGAGCTTGTGCTGCTCGCGCTCTTCCTCCTCCAGCACCGTGTCGCGCCATTCCTCGAAAAAGGCAAAGCCCTTGTCGAGACGGCGGGTCTGGCCGCGGTCGAGCCAGATTGTGGCGCGCGACACGCGCTCGAGAAAACGACGGTCATGCGAGATGACGACCAGTGCCGAGGAGGTGCGGGCAAGCTCCTCCTCCAGCCATTCGATAACCGAAAGGTCAAGATGATTGGTCGGCTCATCGAGGAGGAGAATGTCGGGCTCCGGCGCCATGACGCGGGCGAGGGCGGCGCGCCGCGCCTCGCCGCCGGAGAGGTCGTTCGGCCGCTCCTCGCCGGTCAGGCCGAGATGCTCCATCAGATAGGTGGCGCGGTAGGGATCGTCGGCGGGTCCGAGCCCTGCCTCGACATAGGCGCGGACGGTCGCAAAGCCGTCCATGTCGGGAATTTGCGGCAAGTAGCGCACGGTCGCCGAAGGCTGGCGGAAGACTTCGCCGTCCTGCGGTTCGATCAGCCCGGCGGCAATCTTGAGGAGCGTCGACTTGCCAGAGCCGTTGCGGCCGACCAGGGCGATCTTGTCGCCAGCTGAGGCCGTCAGGGCGGCACCGTCTAGCAGCGGCGTGCCGCCGAAGGTCAGCTTTATCCCGTCGAGATTGAGAAGTGGCGGCGCCATGTCAGCTTTCGGGTAGGGGAAAAGGATGCGCGAGCAGCAGCGCGCGGCCGCTGGCCAGCGCGATTTCCAGCCGGCCCCTGACCTCGTTGGAAATGGTCAGCGACGAGCCGAACGCGACCTCGACATGGTCGAGCGGCCATTTGGCACCGGTGACGCTCAGGCCGGCGAGATCGGAGAAGCCGAGCACCGAAAACAGCGTGCCGTCGGCATAGTCGAAGTCAGTCTTTCCCGGCAGCAAGGGAATGCCTTCCTGCGCGCCGCTGGTCAAAAGCACTTCCGTCCCGCCTTCCGCCAGCCGGACGCTCAGCGCCAGATGCAGGAAGATGTGGTCGGTGCGTTTGCCGCCGAAGGCGCCTGCGAGCACAAGGCTGGTCGCACCGCATTCGAGTGCGGCGGCGATAGCGAGTTCACCGTCGGTCTTGTCTTTTTCGGCGGGAAACACCTGCCGTGGCACGGCGGCCAGATCCTCCGGCAAATCGGCAGGCACCGAATCGAAATCGCCGATCCAGAGTTCCGGCCTGAGGCCCAGCATGCGCGCATGGCCGATGCCGGCATCCGCGGCGATGACGCGCGAGCCTTCGACCTGGCGGTCGAGCAGCGGCGTGCGGATGAGATCGCCGCCAAGCAGGATGGTGAATTTGCTCATATCTCGTGGCCCTTACCAGCCCTGCCCCGGAAACGGAAGATGAAACGGCAGAAGGCTGGGCTTTGGATGTCCGGCAAACTTCCGCTTGCGCAGCACTTCGGCCGGGCCTATGTGTCGCAACGCTCTAACGGGGTGCCGGACGCGATTTTCGCGGACCGGCTGAGAGGCAAGACTGCCAACCCGCTGAACCTGATCCGGTTTGTACCGGCGGAGGGATTAGACGTTTCGGACAGCCCGACGCCTCAATTCCTTTCAACGCGAACGAAGGAGGCGCCGATGCGCGGTTTTTTTCACTCTGTTGTCTCGATTATCCTGCTTGCGGCATCCGCGCTCGCCCTGCCAGGGCAGGCATCGGCACAGGATAAGCTGACCGTCTATACCTATGAAAGCTTCACCGCCGATTGGGGTCCGGGACCCGCTGTGACGAAGGCCTTCGAGGCCGAATGCAGCTGCGTCGTTGAATTCGTCTCGGTCGCCGACGGCGTAGCGCTGCTCAATCGTGTGAAGCTGGAAGGCGCCGCGACCAAGGCCGATATCGTGCTTGGCCTCGATACCAATTTGACCGCCGACGCCAAGGCAACCGGCCTGTTTTCGCCACACGGCGCCGTGTCGGGCGTCAGCGTCCCGGGAGCCTGGAGCGACGATATTTTCGTGCCGTTCGACTATGGCTATTTCGCCGTCGTCTACGATACCGAAAAACTGAAGAGCCCGCCGAAAAGCCTCAGGGAATTGGTCGAGGGCAATGCCGGCGACAAGATCGTCATCCAGGATCCGCGCACCTCTACGCCGGGCCTTGGCCTGCTGTTGTGGGTCAAGTCGGTCTATGGCGACAAGGCGCCCGAAGCCTGGGCCAAGCTCAAGGCGAAGGTGCTGACGGTGACGCCAGGCTGGAGCGAGGCCTACGGCCTGTTCACCAAGGGCGAGGTGCCGATGGTGCTGTCCTACACCACCTCGCCGGCCTACCACATGGTCGCCGAAAACACCGAGCGCTACCAGGCAGCGTCCTTCGAGGAGGGCGAATATCTGCAGATCGAGGTTGCGGGGATCACCACCAAGGGCGCGAAGAACCCGCTGGCGGAAAAGTTCATTGCCTTCATGACCGGACCGAAATTCCAGGATGTCATTCCCGAAACCAACTGGATGTTCCCGGCCGGCAAGACCGACAAGCCGCTCAATCCGGCGTTCGACAAGCTTGTCAAACCGACCAAGACCTTGCTGTTCAGCCCGGAGGAAGTCGCGGCCAACCGCAAGGCCTGGGTCGATGAGTGGCTTGCGGCGATGAGCAAGTAGTCGTGGCGAGCTGATCAAGGTGGTCACTCTACGGCGCCCCCCTCTGTCCTGCCGGACATCTCCCCCACGAGGGGGGAGATTGGCAGCTTCGGCGTCTCGCTCAGTCCTGCAACGTTGGAAATTGGCTAAGGCCGAAGTGACAGCCGATCTCCCCCCTCGTGGGGGAGATGTCCGGCAGGACAGAGGGGGGCGCGAAGGAACGCTGTCCTCGCTAAGAATCTCGAATCGGGCGGTGTAGCGTGCAACGCGCGTCATCAGTGGACTCCCGCGTCACTGCCGGTATCGTCGCGCTCGCAGCCATCGCGCTGCTGATCGGCGGGGCGTTCGCAGGTCTCATCCTGCAAGCCATGCGCGACCCGTCCGGCGCCGGCGCCGCTTTCGATTCCTATCTCTTGCGCGTCGCCCGTTTCACGCTCTGGCAGGCAGTCCTTTCGACCCTGCTCTCCGTTGCACCGGCGCTGTTCGTCGCGCGCGCCCTGTCGCGGCATCCACAGTTTCTCGGGCGAGGCTTTATCCTGCAGCTTTTCGCCCTGCCGCTGGCGCTGCCGGCCATTGTTGCCGCACTCGGTGTCCTGGCGCTCTACGGCCGTGCCGGGTATTTTGCCGGCACGCTGGGCGCGCTAGGCGGCCAGAGCTGGCCCGGCATCTACGGCCTGTCGGGCATCCTCGTTGCCCATGTCTTCTTCAACCTGCCGCTGGCAACGCGGCTGTTCCTGGAAGCATTGCAGACCGTGCCGGCCAACCAATGGCGGCTGGCGAGCCAGCTTGGCATGGGCGCTGCGCCGGCCTTTCGGCTGATCGAATGGCCGCCGCTGCGTGCGGCCCTGCCGGGCATCGCCGGGCTCGTTTTCATGCTGTGCATCACCTCTTTCACCATCGTGCTTACGCTCGGCGGCGGACCCAGCGCGACGACGCTGGAGGTTGCCATCTACCAGGCGCTGCGTTTCGACTTCGACCCGGCGCGGGCGGTGACGCTGACCTTGTTGCAAATTGCGCTGACCTTCGTGGTCGTGCTGGCACTGACACGGCTCGGCGCCAATGTGACCGGCGACGCCAATCTGCCGGTGGCGCCGCGCCGGTATTTTTCAGCCGGTGCGGCCGAGACCGTGCTGAACGCGCTGGTGATCGGGCTGGCATTGCTGTTTGTCGCCGGGCCGATGGCGGCGACGCTGGCAGCCGGGCTTGGCGCCGATCTCGGTCGACTGGCCGGCGAGAGCGCGGTGCGGCAAGCGACGGCGACCAGTGCTGGACTCTCCCTCTTGTCGGCGCTGCTCTCTGTGGCATTGTCGCTGTCGCTGGTCATGGCGCGCCGGGCGCTGGCGCTCACCCGGCGGACAGGCCGGCGGACACTGCTCGAACATCTGGCCGACACCGGTGCGGGGTTCGTCCTGGTGGTGCCGCCCATCGTCATCGGCGCCGGCTGGTTCCTGCTCTTGCGCGCCGTCAGCGATGTCTTTGCGATCGCCCCTGTCATGGTGGTTGCGGTCAATGCGGTGAT
This sequence comes from Mesorhizobium sp. WSM4828, assembly GCF_055811175.1. Taxonomy (NCBI): domain Bacteria; kingdom Pseudomonadati; phylum Pseudomonadota; class Alphaproteobacteria; order Hyphomicrobiales; family Phyllobacteriaceae; genus Mesorhizobium; species Mesorhizobium sp. WSM4828. Next base: position 18,761 of record NZ_JBVVQK010000033.1, read on the forward strand.
GGCGATGCCGTTCGCCATCCGCGCCATCCGCCCTGCCTATGACGCGGCGAGCGAACGCCACGAACGGCTCTGTGCACAGCTTGGTATCTCGGGCTGGAACCGGTTGCGGCTGGTCGACTGGCCGTCGCTGCGGCGGCCGCTCGCCACCGGATTCGCTTTCGCCATGGCGCTGTCGCTCGGCGATCTCGGCGTCATTGCGCTGTTCGGCAGCGATTCCGTGCAGACCTTACCCTATCTGCTGCTGGCGCGCATGGGCAGTTACCGCACCGAGGATGCGGCCGGGCTGGCGCTGCTGCTCGGCCTTGTCTGCCTGGCGCTGGTGCTGACCGCGGACTGGCTGGGAAAGAGGGAGAAATCATGATGCCGATCAGCCCGGAACGGTCGATTTCGGTGGAAAAAGGCGCGGCGGTGCGGCTCGACAACGTCTCGTTCAGCTATGGTGAAACGCCGCTCATGTTCGATGTCGATTTCCCGGCGTCGGAGATCACCGCCATCATGGGGCCGAGCGGGTCGGGAAAGTCGACGCTGCTCAATCTGGCGGCCGGTTTCGAGACGCCGCGGTCGGGCCGCGTGCTGATCGGCGGCGCCGACGTCAGCACTGCGCCGCCTTCAGCGCGGCCGGTATCGATGGTGTTCCAGGAAAACAACCTGTTTGCCCATCTGTCCGTCGGGCAGAATGTTGGGCTCGGCCGCTCGCCTTCGCTCAGGCTGAGCGAGGCTGACCGCGCCGCAATCGCCGCAGCGCTGAAGCGCGTCGGCCTTGCCGGCAAGGAAAGCCGGCTGCCGAGCGAACTCTCCGGCGGCGAGCGGCAGCGCGTCGCGCTCGCCCGGGTCCTGGTGCGCGACCGGCCGGTGCTGTTGCTCGATGAGCCGTTCGCTTCGCTCGGACCGGCACTGCGCGACGACATGCTCGACCTGGTGGCCGACGTCCATTCGGAGCAGCGCATGACGGTGCTGTTCGTCACGCACCAGCCGGACGATGCGCGCCGCATCGGCCAAAACATGGTTTTCCTGGATGGTGGCACGGTTGCCGCGACGGGCACCGCCGCCGATTTTTTCGTCGGGGCTGGACCGGAGGCATTCCGACGCTATATCGGCTCGGGTCCGTTTGCGGCTGGATCACGAGATGTTGCCCGGAAGCGGACATAATTTATGGTCAAACCGGCGGAAGGCGAAGCGGCGCTTGCTTGCCATGGTCGAGGTAGTGTGGCTAGGTCCCCAGGAGCTGGTCCGGCCTAGACCGTGATTTGGCCTTGCTGCCTCGTATCTGTCGGACGCACGAAGGACGCCGTAGCACTTGATTTTGCGCGTGATGCTTTCCGGAAATCGCGCCCGATTTTCGCGATCACGTCCCAGGACTTGAAAGGAAGCCGATCTGCCGACCGGCATCGACAATCGGAGAGTGAAACCGCTGGCGCGCTTTCTGGCGCTGGCCGGTCTTGCCTTGGCGCTGGCAAGCTGCCAGATGTTCACGCCTCCCGACGTGCAGGAATCGGGCTTCCAGCCCTCCGACAAGCCGATCACGGTCGACAATGTCGCCGCCAACAGCAAGCTCGCCCAACTGGCGAAGGCGCAGCACCCGCGCATCCTTGCCACCTATGGCGGTGAGTATTCCGACCCCAAGCTCGAGCGCATGGTGGCCAAGATCGTCGGCAGACTGACCGTGGTGTCGGCCAACCCGACCCAGACCTACCGCATCACCATCCTCAACTCGCCCAACGTCAATGCCTTCGCGCTGCCGGGCGGCTATCTCTACATCACCCGCGGCCTGCTGGCGTTGGCCAATGATTCAGCCGAGCTTGCCGCCGTCATTGCGCATGAAATGGGCCACGTTACGGCCAACCACGGCCTGCAGCGCCAGCAGTTGGAGGCCGAAGAGGGGTTGGCGACCAAGGTCGTTTCTGACGTGCTCGGCGACAACCCGACGGCCAAGGCGGCGCTGATCCGCGGCAAGCTGAGGCTGGCCCAGTTCTCGCGCAATCAAGAGCTGGAGGCCGATGCCATCGGCATCAAGTCGATCGGCGAAGCCGGTTTCGATCCCTACGCCGCCGGCCGCTTCCTGCAGTCGATGTCGGCCTATACCGATTTCCGCTCGATCAGCGGCGCCACCGACGCCAGCCTCGACTTCCTGGCGACGCACCCCAACACGCCGCAGCGTATCGATCTCGCGCAGCGCCACGCCCGCCAGTTCGGCGCGCCCGGTGTCGGGTCGCGCGACCGCGATTCATTTCTTGCCGGCGTAGACGGGCTGCTTTACGGCGACACGCCGGAGGAAGGCTATGTGCGCGGTGAAACCTTCCTGCATCCTGGCCTCGGCGTGTCGTTCTCGGTGCCTAACGGCTTCATCATCGACAATTCGGCGGCGGCGGTGACGGCGACAGGCCCGGGCGACATGGCAATCCGCTTTGACGGCGTGTCGATCGACAAGGACCGCTCGCTGACCGACTACATCCGCAGCGGCTGGGTCGCCGGCCTCGACGACAGCAGCGTTCGCCAGGAAACGATCAACGGCAACGAAGCGGCAACCGCGCATGCCAGCGCCGATGGCTGGCAATTCGACATTGCGGTGATCCGCGCCGGCGGCCAGGTCTACCGCTTGCTGACCGCTGCACCGTCAGCCAGCACCTCGCTGAGCACGGTGGCGCGCTCGGTCAGCGGCTCGTTCCGCATCCTGAGTGCTGCCGAGAAGGCAGCGCTGAAGCCGCTGCGTATCCGCATCGTCACGGTGCAGCCCGGCCAGACAATGGGCTCGCTGGCCGCACAGATGGTCGGCGTCGACCGCAAGCTGGATTTGTTCAGGGTACTGAACGCGCTGTCGCCGGGTGCCGCGGTTTCAGCCGGCGACAAGGTCAAGATCGTCACCGACAAATAGCAGCCGACGCGATTCAGGCTGCGAGAAATTCCGGATTCTGCTTCACCAGCGCCGCCTTGAGCTTTTCCATGGCGCGCGCCTCGATCTGGCGGACACGTTCCTTGGAGATGCCGAGCGTCTCGCCGAGCGCTTCGAGCGTCGCGCCCTCGTCGCTTAGCCGGCGCTCTTCGATAATCCTGAGCTCGCGCGCATTGAGCGCGCCGAGTGCCGTCCTCAGCCACACCGAGCGGCGTTCGACGTCGATCGTATCGCCGACGACCTCATCGGGCAGTGGGTCATCCGAAACCAGGAACTCCATCCGCTCGGTTGCGCCCGCGTCGTCGGCAAGCGGCGTATTGAGCGAACTGTCGGGTGCTGAAAGGCGGGAATCCATCATCGCCACATCGGCCTCGGAAACTCCGAGAGCCGCCGACACTTCGCGGTAGAGCGTGGCATTCGACGTCTGCTCGGCGCCGTTTGCCAGGCGGGCGCGCAGGCGCCGCAGGTTGAAGAACAGCGCCTTTTGCGCCGAGCTGGTGCCGCCGCGCACGATCGACCAGTTGCGCAGGATGTAGTCCTGCATCGAGGCCCGGATCCACCAGGTCGCATAGGTCGAGAACCGCACCTCGCGCTCCGGCTCGAAACGGGCCGCTGCCTCCAGCAGCCCGACATGGCCTTCTTGGATCAGGTCGCCCAGCGGAAGGCCGTAGTGGCGAAACCGCGACGCCATGGAAATGACCAGCCGCATATGCGCGACGGTGATGCGGTGCAGCGCGTGCTGGTCATTATTTTCCTTCCAGCGCAGCGCCAGGAGATGCTCTTCGTCACGTTCCAGATAAGGGGCTTTCATCGCCGCGCGAACCATGGTCCGTCCTGCACTGTCTTCCATCATGCCGCGCTCCTGCTTCAGGCGTTGCGGTGCGATCGAATCGTGAGTTGGCGCCGATGGTTGAAATGGCGGCGCCGCGCCCTACAACAGCGAAGAACGTGCCATGCGGGGGAATGTTCCCCCGGACTGTCATGTCGATTGCGCTGTTCCAGGCGATTCGCCACCGGCCTTGACTCAGCTGGATGGCGCCGGGAGATGCTGGTTGAGAATGGGATTTCAAGGGCGCGAGATTTTTGAAATGTAGTTTCTTATTCTGGCATCGCGCATCTGTCATTTTCCGGCACTCGCAATGACGCCGGACATCGGCCAAGGACGGGATCACAGAAAAATGAAATGGCTCAAATCGCTCATTATCGCCGGGACGCTGCAGGTTCTGGCCATCGCCGCCGGTCATACCGGCGCCAATCTCGACCAGATCAAGCAGTCCGGCGTCTTCAAGGTCGGCACGGAAGGAACCTATGCGCCCTTCACCTATCATGATGCTTCCGGCGCGCTGGTCGGCTTCGACGTCGAGATCGCGCGGGCCATCGCCGAGCGCCTCGGCGTCAAAGCCCAGTTCCTCGAAGGCAAATGGGACGGGCTGATCGCCGGTCTCGACGCCAACCGTTACGATGCCGTGATCAACGAGGTCGGCATCACCGAGGCGCGCAAGGCCAAATACGACTTTTCCGATCCCTACATCGCCTCCAAGGCAGTGCTGATCGTGCGTGGCGACAACACCGATATCAAGAGCTTCGCCGACCTCAAGGGCAAGAAGGCGGCGCAGTCGCTGACTTCGAATTTCGGCAAGCTGGCTGAAACCAACGGCGCCGAACTCGTCGGCACCGACGGCTTCGACCAGTCGATCCAGCTGCTTCTCGCCGGCCGCGCCGACGCCACCATCAACGACAGCCTGTCCTTCCTCGACTTCAAGAAGCACAAGCCAGACGCCAATGTGAAGATTGCCGCGCAGGAAGAAAACGCCGACTATTCCGGCGTCATCGTGCGCAAGGGCGATCCGGAACTGGTGGCCGCCATCAATAAGGCGCTGGCCGACATCAAGGCCGACGGCACCTACCAGAAAATCGCCGACACCTATTTCGGCCAGGACGTTTCGAAGTAAAACGGCTTTCTCGTGTGGGCCGAACGCCGGCCCGCGTCGTTCATATCGCGGCGAGCTGTCTTTTGACGGCCCGCCGCTTTCGCGTGATATGAGCGACGGCAATCTGGCAAGGAGGAGCCTTCGTGCCGCACTGGCTGCAATTGATGCTGGAATCCCTGCCTACGCTGCTGTGGGCTGCACTGATCTTCACGGTGCCGTTGACGCTGCTGTCGTTTGCATTCGGTCTTGTCCTCGGCCTAGTCGTGGCACTTGTCCGGCTGTTCGGTCCCAAACCGCTGGTCGCCGTGGTCCGCTTCTACGTCTGGATCTTCCGCGGCACGCCGCTTCTCGTGCAACTGTTCCTTATTTTCTACGGCCTGCCATCGGTCGGCATCCTGCTCGACGCCTTTCCGGCAGCACTGATCGGCTTCACCTTGAACATCGGTGCCTATTCGTCGGAAATCATCCGCGCCGTCATCGGTTCGGTGCCGAAGGGCCAGTGGGAAGCGGCCTATTCGATCGGCATGACCTGGGCCCAGGCAATGCGGCGCACCATTCTTCCACAGGCGGGGCGTGTCGCCGTGCCGCCGCTGTCCAACACGTTCATCTCGCTGGTCAAGGACACTTCGCTCGCCGCCGCCATCACCGTGCCGGAGATGTTCCAGGCAGCGCAGCGCATCGTCGCAACCACCTACGAGCCGCTGATCCTCTATGTCGAGGCGGCGGCCCTCTACCTGGTCATGAGCTCCGTGCTGTCGGCCTTGCAGGCGCGGCTGGAAACGCGGCTCAACCGTTATGGCGGCTTCCTGGAGGCGCGCGCATGATCGGCCTCACCAACATCGAAAAGCGTTTCGGCGACAATTTGGTGCTGAAGGGTGTGACCGTCACCATCGAGGAAGGCAGCGTCACGGCGCTCGTCGGACCCTCGGGCGGCGGGAAAAGCACGCTTTTGCGCTGCATCAACCTGCTCGAGCTGCCGACTTCAGGCACGGTGCGGATCGGCGACGATGCACTCGAATTCCACCCCGGCGGCAGGGTCTCGACCAGGGATATCCAGCGGCTGCGGCTGCAGACCGGCATGGTGTTCCAGAATTTCCAGTTGTTTCCGCATCGCACTGCGATCGAGAACATCATGGAGGGACTGGTGACGGTGCTGAAATGGCCCAGGGAGAGGGCGCGCGAACGGGCGCTGGCCCTGCTCGAAAAGGTCGGCATGGCGCACAAGGCCGATGCCTGGCCGGCGACGCTGTCAGGCGGCCAGCAGCAGCGCGTGGCGATTGCCCGGGCGCTGGCGCCTTCGCCGAAAGTCCTGCTCTGCGACGAGCCGACCTCTGCACTCGATCCGGAACTGGCGCAGGAAGTGGTCGACGTGCTCGGCAAGCTCGCCAGCGAGGGCACGACCATGGTGATGGCGACGCATGATCTGCGGCTCGCCTCGAAGATCGCGCGGGAAGTGGTGTTCCTCGATGCCGGCAACATCGTCGAACAAGGCCCAGCTGCGGTGCTGTTCAGCAACCCGGAACGCCAGCGGACCAAGCGGTTTATCGCCACGCTGAAGCACGAGGCGGAAAGGGAGGGCGGCGGGAGCGCTTAGGTTTCGCAGGCTTGCGCCGCCCCTCATTGCCCTGCCGGGCATTTCTCCCCGTATAGTGACGGGGAGAAAGACGCCTTCGCAAAGGATTTCGCCAATCTCCGGCGTTGCATGAAATGGTGCAGAGGGTCGCGACAAGTTCCTTCTCCCCGTCACTATACGGGGAGAAGGTGCCGGCAGGCGGATGAGGGGCAGCGCGGCGCTTGCAATTCACAGGGATAGATCGACCTGCTTGGCCCTATGGGTTCAAGTCGTCCAACCCCAAAAAAACCCGGCGCGAGGCCGGGTCTTTCTGAATTCGAAGGCGAGAAAAAATCAGGCAGCTTCTTCCTGCTCAGCTTCCTCGTTGTCGGCCTTGGCGCCGCGCTTCGGGCCCTTGTTGAGGTTCACCTCGATGAGGCGCACCGCTTCGGTCTCCGACATGCGGTTGACGGCCGCAATCTCGCGGGCCATGCGGTCAAGCGCCGCCTCGTAGAGCTGGCGTTCGGAATAGGACTGCTCCGGCTGGTTGTCGGCGCGGTAAAGGTCGCGCACAACTTCCGAGATCGAGATCAGATCGCCGGAGTTGATCTTGGCATCATATTCCTGGGCGCGGCGCGACCACATTGTGCGCTTGACGCGGGCGCGGCCCTGCACGACCTTCAGCGCGCGCTCGACATAATCCTCTTCCGACAGCTTGCGCATGCCGATCGAGGTCGCCTTGGCGACCGGCACCTTGAGGCGCATCTTATCCTTCTGGAAGTCGATGACGAACAGCTCCAGCTTGTGGCCCGCGACTTCCTGCTCATCGATCGAGACGATCTGGCCGACACCATGCGCCGGATAGACGATGTACTCGCCGGTCTTGAAACCGTGGCGCGCTGCGGTGGACTTCTTCTGCGGGGTGATCGTTGCCATTACGCCCTGAACTCCTTGTTGTGGTACCGGCATCGTGCCGGCCCGAACTCGTGCGACCGGGGTGACCGGTCCTTAGCCACACAACGATGAACTCACCGGAAAGGCCAGGACCGGCAAATCGCAACATTGCGACCGCCTGCCCCAGATCGCTCTGGTCCGGATTGAGAAATTCACCTTTCAGTGATTTGGGGCGTTTGCGCCATAAATCGACGTTGTGTCACCGGCATGTTTGGCTCATGTAACACAAAAAGTCGGAAGAATCAAGGTTTTGCTGCACGCGCGAAGGCCATGCGCCGTCGCCGCCTGTCAAGGCAGTTAATGTATCACGTCTGTTACGCGGCGTCAGGCCGCCGCAGCCGGCAGGCTCGTCAATCGCCTTCGCCGGGCTCCGGGGAGAAATATTTCTCGAACTTGCCAGTTTCGCCATCGAAGTTCTTGGCGTCGGCCGGCGGCTCCTTCTTGGCGGTGATGTTGGGCCACTTCTCGGCATATTCGGTGTTGATCTGCAGCCATTTGTCGAGGCCCGACTCGGTGTCGGGCTTGATCGCGTCGGCCGGGCATTCCGGTTCGCAGACGCCGCAATCGATGCACTCGTCCGGGTGGATGACGAGCATGTTCTCACCTTCGTAGAAGCAGTCGACCGGACAGACCTCAATGCAGTCCATGTATTTGCATTTTATGCAATTGTCGGTCACGACGTAGGTCATTGGTCGGCTCCGGGACGTCCCATTTTGTTGGGCTTTTTTGGTGAGGTAACGCCTTTGTCCGCTGGTGGCAAGGGCGGCCCTTGCCAGCGGTGCCGCGGTTTCCGGAATGGAATTCCAGAGGGCCGGCAAAGCGGACGTTCGAGTTTGCTCAATCGTCGCCGAGCAGGTGGTCGGTCTGGCGGCGTTCTTTCTTCGTCGGGCGGCCGCTGCCGGCCTCGCGCAACGGCGGCACCGCATCGGGAAGCGCCTCGCCCTTGGGCACCGGGGGCGGCGACATATCCTCGTAGAGCAGGCGGGCTTCTTCGGCCGGGCCACGCCGTACGCCGGTGCCAAGGATTTTCCAGACGAAGATCCGCCGCTCCAGCGTGATGGTCAAAACGTCGCCCGGCCTGACCGTGTCGGAGGCCTGCGCTGCTTTGTCGCGATTGATGCGGACGCGTCCGGCGACCACCAGCTTGGCTGCCAGCGTGCGCGATTTTACCGCGCGCGAGAAGAACAGCCACTTGTCGATGCGCTGGCGGGCATCAGTGACCATCGGATGAGCAGCTTACTTCTTCAGCTGGTCGCGCAACGCGGCGAGCTTGGCGAAGGGCGAGTCCGGATCGAAGCGGACCGGGCGTTCCTCACGCGGCTTTGGCTGGAAGGCGGGTTTTGCGCCTTGGGCGCCGCCTTTGCCGTCCTGCCGGCCAGCCTTCCAGTCGGGCCGATTTTCGCGCCGTTCGGGACGTTCGCCTTGCGGCTTGCCGGCGCGCTGCTCCGCCGCCTCGCCTTGCGGCCTCGGCTTGAACTTGCTGCGGTCGAAGCGCGGCTTGCCGGCGCCGTCGCGCTGGTCGTGGCGCCCCTGACGGGCGGGCCCGTCGCCCGGCGTCGGTTGCGCGCCGGCATCTACCGGCGCATCGACGCGGCCGCCCGGCGCAGCTTGACCATTGCGCGCACGATTGTCCCGATGATTGTCCCGGGGGCGGTTGTCATGCTGGCGATGACGTGGGCGCTGGTCGAAACGAGCCTGCCGCCACAACAGGATGGGTTTTGGCTCCTCGGCTTCTGGAGCAGCTTCGCCGGCGACGGCTTCCGCCGTTGCTGCAGGTTCGGCCGGCGATGCTTCCGCAGTTTCGAAAACCGGCGGCTCTGCCGGTGCCGCAGCCTCAGTTTCCGCCCCAAGTTCCGCCCTTGGCTCAGCCGCTGGTTCCGCAGGCGCTTCAGCAGTCGGCTCGGCGGCGGGCCGGGTCTCTTGCGTGACTTCTGCCGCAGCTTCTGGGGCTGGAGCTTCCGCGACAGGCTCTGCCGCCGCTTCGGCTGCAGCCTCCGCAACTGGGGTCGCATCCGACACTGGTTCGGAAACCTCCGCCTGCGGCTCTGCCGCGGCAGATGCTTCCGCTATCCTCGCCTGCTCGACTCGCGCAGCCTCTTCCGCCGCCTGCTTTGCAGCGGCAGCTTCACGCGCGGCATTGTCCTGGGCTTCGAGCCGCGCCTTGACCTCGGCTGCCGGTTTGGCATCGGCGCGATAGCCGAGTCCCTTCAGGATTTCTTCCATGTCGTCGGCGGTGGCGCCGAGGATCGACATCATCGGCGGCGTCACCATGAAGGACTGACCGTCATAGGCGCCGTCAGGGCGAGGCCCGAGGCCCGGCTTCCAGTTGGTCGCCGGCCGGATCAGGTCGGCCAGCCGTTCGAGAATATCGACGCGTACGGCACGCCGGCCAAGATTGCGGTAGCCGGCAAGCTTGTAAAAGGTCTTGTCGAAGGTCGGATCGATGACCACCGAGGTGCGGCCGGAGGCCAGTGCGTGAACGACATCGCCGAAGCCGGGCTTGTCCTTGCCGTCGTTTCTCAGCGCCCACAGCAGCGTTATCAGCCCGGCCGGCGCCGGTTTGATCAACGCCGGCACGAAGACATGGTAGGCGCCGAAGCGCACGCCGAGACGGCGAAGTGCCGCGCGGCCTTCCTGGTCGAGCGACTTCATCTCGTCGGCGATGTCGCGACGGTTGATGAGGCCGAAATGCTCGACAAGCTGGAAAGCGATGCCGCGGCCGATGCCGGTGATCTGCTCGGCATTCTTGAGATCGACCAGCGGCTTCAGCAGGGATTCGATCTGGAAATTGACGAAGCGCTCGGCGCGCGCCGCAACCTTGTCGCGGGCCGGGCCGGTGAGTTGCTCGTCGGCGAGCAGAACGAGACGCGGCTTCAAAGCGTCCTCGCCGGCAACCAGCGTGCCGATCGGCGCGCCGATCCAGCGCAGCGTGCCATCCGAACCCAGCGCGATGTCGCCATTGGCAGAGGCGCCGAAGCGCTCGGCCCGCGCCTCGAACTCGGCGGCAAGCGCCTTCTGCGCCGCCGCCCGCACTGCCTTGGCGTCCTCGCCGCCGGCGCTCTGGTCGGCGGTGAAGCGGAAACCCTGCAACTCGCCGACGTGATGGCCTTCGACGAGGACGGTTCCGGTTGGGCTGATTTCGGCTTCAGGCATCGTGTTTTCTCTAAGGCGCCGCATGAGGACGGAAGTCCTGCGGTCTACAAAACGTTTCGTCAACCGCTCATGCAGCGCATCCGACAATCTGTCTTCGATTTCGCGCGTCTTTTCCTGCCAGTGTGCCCGATCGGCCAGCCAGCCGGGCCGGTTTGAAACGAAGGTCCATGTGCGGATATGGGCAATCCTGTGCGATAGCGTGTCGATGTCGCCTTCGGTGGTATCGGCACGGCGCACCTGCTCGGCCATGTAGTTCTCGTCGACATGGCCGTGCCTGGCAAGGTCCATGTAGATGGAGGCGATCAAGTCGGCGTGCTGGGCCGGCGCGATCTTCCTGTAGTCGGGCAGCGCGCAGGCTTCCCACAGCAGCGCCACGCGTCTGGCATCGGTGGTGAGTGCCCGGACGTCCTCGTCGCGCGACAGATGCTCGAGCGCCTGCGCGTCTACTGCCGGCAGTGCGCGCGTCAGACCTTCGACCGGGGCGTTGGTCTCAATCGAGCGCTTCAGCGCATCGAGGTTGGCGAAATCGAAATGCGCGGTGCGCCACTGCAGCACTTTCACCGGGTCGAAATCATGCGCCTCGATCTTCTTGACCAGTTCCTCATCCAGCGGATCGACCTGGCCGGTGACGCCGAAGGTGCCGTCGCGCAGATGCCGGCCGGCGCGGCCGGCAATCTGGCCGAGCTCGGCCGCCGTCAGGTTGCGGTACTGGTAGCCGTCGAATTTACGGTTCTGGGCGAAGGCGACGTGGTCGAGGTCGAGATTGAGGCCCATACCGATGGCGTCGGTGGCGACGAGATAGTCGACGTCGCCCGACTGGAACAGGGCCACCTGGGCGTTGCGGGTGCGCGGGCTGAGTGCGCCGAGCACGACGGCGGCACCGCCCTGCTGGCGGCGGATCAGCTCGGCGATGGCATAGACCTCGTCGGCCGAGAAAGCGACGATCGCGGTGCGCCGCGGTAGGCGGGTCAGCTTCTTCGAGCCGGCATAGGCAAGGTGCGATAGCCGTGGCCGGGTCACCACCGACACGCCCCGCAGCAGGCGCTGCAGGATGCCGTGCATGGTGGCCGCACCCAGCAGCAGCGTCTCCTGGCGGCCGCGCAGATGCAGGATGCGATCGGTGAAGATGTGGCCGCGTTCGAGATCGCCGGCGAGCTGGACCTCGTCGATGGCAACGAAGGCGGCGTCGGTCTCGCGCGGCATCGCTTCCACGGTGCAGACCGAGTATTTCGCGCCAGCCGGCTGGATCTTTTCCTCGCCGGTGATGAGCGCAACCTTATGGGCGCCGACCTTCTCGCAGACGCGCGTATAGACCTCGCGGGCAAGCAGCCTGAGCGGCAGGCCGATGACGCCGCTTTCATGCGCCACCATGCGTTCGATGGCGAGATGGGTCTTGCCGGTGTTGGTCGGGCCGAGCACGGCCGTCACGTCTCGACCCGACAGGATCAGCGGTTCAGTGTGTTTCGGATGGATGTTCATCGGCCTGGAAATAAGGCTCTCTGCCTCGCATTGTCGGGAGCGCGCCCATATTGGCCGCGTATGACAGGCGACACATAGGGATTTCGGGCGCGAAGCGAAAGCGGAATGTGCCGAGGGCGGGCCGATTGGTCGCTTCAAAGCCAAAAATCTGTTCCCGATTAACAGTTGGAACGAGTCTGGAACGAATCAGCGACGAATCACTGACTCGCGCTGATTCAGGTTTTGTTCACGGCTACATCTGGGCTTTCTGCCGGCGAATCTCACCACATGCTGAATCCCGGAAACTGGCCCGATTCATGCAGGCGGCATCCAAGCCAGCACCACGGTTAACCTTTGCCGGTGAATGATCGTGGCCGGCCAACCTGCTTCGCGCAACATTATGAAATTATTGATGTTTCCTAATGCGCTTTAATCATTTCGAGGGTGTTTTCAGCTCTCGCCGTTAACGTTCCGCTCAAAACCGGAACGAATCGGCGACGAATCAGAGATAGCCGAAGTTTCTTGGTTTGTTCACTGCAACATGTTGTGTTGTGAACAGCTTTTCCACCGAGAATCCACATGCTGCCGGTCGGTTTTTGCACAGGTTGCGCAGCGGCCGTTAACCTTTGTGTACTGGTTCGGCACACGCGGCATCATGGCCATCGGGTCGACGCGCTTAGTGCGTGAGGCTCAGAACTCGGCCAACCATGCCGAACGGCTTGTTCAGGATACGTCCGCTCCGACGGCATAGCGCTGCAATGTGGGGCCAACGTTCTGGATGATTTCGTCGTGAGACAGGGCGACGACCGGCGGGAGCCGCAGCAGGTACCGGCACATCGCCAATCCCAGCAACTGGCTGGAAATGAGCCCGGCCCGCCGGCCCGCATCGGCGGGATCAGCGACCGCCGCAACCAGGGGCCTCACCTGGTTGGCAAATACATCGCGCAACTTTTCGGCGGCAAATTCGTTCGACGTCGCCGAACGCAGCAGAATTGCCATGCCGGTACCGTTGGTCGGATCTTCCCAGATTTCGAGAAATCGCCTGATCAGTGTCTTGCCGATGTCGGTTCGGTCGATCACCCGTAGTGCGGGCAATTTCAGATCGACGACCGCCGCCCTGGCAAACAACTCGTCCTTGCTGCGGAAATAGCGGATCACCATGGCCGGATCGATCGAAGCATGGGCCGCGACGTCACGGATCGAGGCGCCGTCATAGCCGCGTTCGGCGAACAGGAGCCTCGCGGCCTCAAGAATCTGAGCCCGGGTGCGATCCGACTTGCTGGGTTTCTTCGACTGATTCTCGGCCATGAAAATGCATATGCCAACGACCGTTGACAAATGCAATGGCTTCGGCTAAAAAGTCAACATATGGTGACAAATGGAGAGAGAAAATGTTGCCCGATACAACGGACGTCCTGATTATTGGCGCCGGCCCAACCGGCTTGGCGCTGTCCATCGTGCTGCACCAGGCCGGGGTCGACCATGTTCTGATCGACAGGCTTGGGGAGAGCCTTCAGACCTCGCGGGCTGGCGTCATCCACGCTCAGACGCTGGAAGCGCTGGAGCCGCTGGGCGTCACGCAGCGGCTGAGCGAACTTGCCCTGAAGCTGCAGAATTTCGCCATCCGCGACCGCAACAGGGCACTGCTCAAGCTCGATTTCGGAAGGCTTCCGTCGAGGCATCCCTATCTGATGATGCTGCCTCAGAATCTCACCGAGAAGGTGTTCGCCGAGCGGATTGCCGCCCTCGGCGGCGTGATCCACCGCATGGTCGAGGCCAAGGCCGTGGCTCAGGACACTGACGGTGCGTGCGTGACGGTGGTCGAGAACGGCCGCGAGAAGGTCATATCGGCACGCTATGTCGTTGGCGGCGACGGCATGCACAGCCTGGTGCGCAGCTCGGCCGGCATCGAGTTCGACGGCGCCGCCTATGAGGCGTCGTTTGTTCTCGCCGACGTTCGTCTCGACTGGCCGGTTGGGCCAACCGAAGTGTCGCTGTTCTTTGCGCCAGCCGGGCTGGTGGTGGTGGCGCCGCTTCCGGACGGATCGTACCGCGTCGTCGCGACAATGGACGACGCGCCGGAAAAACCCGCGGTCGCCGACATACAGGCGCTGCTGGACAGCCGCGGACCGACCGGCAAACGAGGCCGGGTGCTCGACCTGAAATGGAGCTCGCGTTTTCGCGTGCATCACCGCCTGGTCCGGTCATACCGCAAGGACCGGTTGTTCCTGATGGGCGATGCCGCGCACGTACACAGCCCGGCGGGAGGGCAAGGCATGAATACCGGCATCGTCGACGCGGTCGTGCTTGGTCAGTTGCTTGGCGACGTGGTGAACGGCGTGCGCCCGGAAGCGGAGCTCGAACTCTATGAAACGCTGCGACGCCCGGCGGCCCAGGAGGTGCTTGACCTGGCTGGCATGATGACCGGCATGGCGCTTACCCGCAGTCCGGTGAAGCGGTTCGTCCGCAACCTCGTGCTGTCGGTGCTGAACCTCACACCATTCCTGAAGCGCCGCATCGCCTTGAAGCTGTCGGGCCTCAGTCGGGCGCCGCTTGCCCGTCTGCCGGCACCCGCGTGCGAGGCAGGTGCAATCGCCCGAACCCAGCCTGAAGCCAGCCCAGCGCTGAAGCTTGCCGCGTGACGGCGCGGTTATCTGCCCGTACCTGCCGTCGGGCCGGTACGGGGACATCCGCGACATCCCAAGCCTCAGCTAATGTACTGGCCGCCATTGGCTGATATTGTCGAGCCGGTGATGAAACCGGCATCGTCGGAAGCGAGGAAGACGACGCAGCGCGCGATCTCCTCCGGCTCGCCGAGACGGCCGACCGGGATGTGCGGGATGACGCGCTCGTTAAGCACCTTCTCGTCCATCGCCTTGACCATCTCGGTGGCGATATAGCCGGGGCAGATGACGTTGACGGTGATGCCGGCGCGCGCGCCTTCCTGGGCCAGCGCCTTGGTGAAGCCGATATCGCCGGCCTTCGAGGCCGAATAATTGACCTGGCCGACTTGGCCCTTCTGGCCGTTGATCGAGGAGATGGTGATGATGCGACCGAACTTGCGGTCGCGCATGCCGCCCCACAACGGATGCGTCATGTTGAAGACGCCGGAAAGGTTGGTGTCGAGGACCTCCTTCCATTGCTCTCGCGTCATCTTGTGGAACATCGCGTCGCGAGTGATGCCGGCATTGTTGACCAGCACCGAGACGGGACCGAGATCGGCCTCTATCTGTTTGATGCCGGCGGCGCAGGCCTCGTAGTCGGCGACCGACCATTTATAGACCGGGATGCCGGTCGCGGCCTTGAACTTTGCCGCCGCTTCCTCATTGCCGGCGTAGTTTGCGGCCACCGAATAGCCGGCGCTTTTCAAGGCGACCGATATCGCCGCGCCGATGCCGCGCGACCCGCCTGTGACGATTGCAACTTTTGTCATGTGTCCTCCCGGGAAATGCAGATGACTGAGCGTTGAAGCGGTGGGGTTTGCCCTCTACTCCCTACTCGCTTTGCGCCAGCATCCTATTCGTATCGCTTATCTCATCACAATGCTTCCACGCACATGGCAACACCCATGCCGCCGCCGATGCACAGCGTGGCAAGACCTTTCTTGGCACTTCTGCGGCGCATCTCGTAGACCAGCGTGTTGAAGATGCGGGCGCCCGAGGCGCCGACCGGATGGCCGATGGCGATGGCGCCGCCATTGACGTTGACGATGGCCGGGTCCCAGCCCATGTCCTTGTTGACGGCGCAGGCCTGCGCGGCGAAGGCCTCGTTGGCTTCGACCAGATCGAGGTCGCCGACCGACCAGCCGGCCTTGGCCAGCGCCTTGCGCGAGGAGGGGATTGGTCCCGTCCCCATGACCTGCGGGTCGACGCCGGCGGTCGCCCAGGAAACGATACGCACCAGCGGTGTGATGCCGCGCCTTGCGGCTTCCGCTTCGGTCATCAGCACCACGGCGGCGGCGCCGTCGTTGATGCCGGAGGCATTGGCAGCGGTTACCGTGCCTTCCTTGTCGAAGGCCGGCTTGAGCTTGGTCATGGCATCGATTGTCGCGCCGTGGCGGATGTATTCATCCTGGTCGACTATCGTGTCGCCCTTCCTGCCCTTGACTGTGAAGGCAACGATCTCGTCCTTGAATTTTCCGGCTTTCTGCGCGGCCTCGGCCTTGTTTTGGGAGGCCAGGGCGAACTGGTCCTGGTCGTCGCGGGTGATCTGGAACTGGCGGGCGACGTTCTCCGCAGTGTTGCCCATATGATAGCCATAGAAGGCATCGGTCAGGCCGTCCTTGATCATGGTGTCGATCAGCTTGAAATCGCCCATCTTGATGCCACCGCGCAGATGCTGCGCGTGCGGAGCCATCGACATCGATTCCTGGCCGCCGGCAACGATGATCCTTGCGTCGCCCTGGGCGATCTGCTGCATGCCGAGCGCGATGGCGCGCAGGCCGGAGCCGCAGAGCTGGTTCAGGCCCCAGGAGGTCGCCTCCTGCGGCACGCCGGCGGCCATGGCCGCCTGCCGCGCCGGGTTCTGCCCTTGAGCCGCGGTCAGGATCTGGCCGAGAATGACCTCGTCCACCTCCTTGCCGTCGACCCCGGCGCGGGCAAGCGCTTCCCTGACGGCGACGGCACCCAGTTCATGAGCTGGCGTGTTGGCGAAGGCGCCGTTGAAGGAGCCGACAGGCGTGCGCGCCGCACTGGCGACAACGATGGCGTTGGAAGCGGACATGTTCTTCTCCAGACTTTCGGGGAGCAATTTCGGGTGCCGTCGGGGACTTTTCTTGCCCTTTCCACAACCCGAGTCAAACCCGAAATGGGCATGGCGTCCCACTGCCGCAAGCATGCCGCGCGTCGCTGCAACGGCGGCCCGTCCGTGCTGCGCAGCATAAAATGTTCCCGCACTGCACAAACTGCTTGGATTCATGACGCTTTTGCGCATATCCTTTAAAAAGGCGCAATCGTTACCGGCGGCTTACTTAAGCTGCCCGGTGTCCGGGGAGGATGCAGATGGCCGCAAAAGACGAACCTATTGTTATCAAGAAATATGCCAATCGCCGTCTCTACAATACGGGCACCAGCACCTATGTGACGCTCGAGGATCTCGCTGAAATGGTCAAAAAAGGCGAGGACTTTACTGTCCAGGACGCCAAGACCGGTGACGACATCACCCATCCGGTACTGACCCAGATCATCTTCGAGCTGGAGAACAAGGACGGGCAGAACATGCTGCCGATCCCGTTCCTGCGTCAGCTTATCGCCTATTACGGCGACCAGATGCAGATGATCGTGCCGAGCTTTCTCGAACAGTCGATGCTGGCCTTCTCTAAGGAGCAGGAACGCTTTCGCGAGCAGATGAAAGATGCACTCGGCAAGTCGCCGATGGACATGATGAAGATCGCGACGCCGATCAAGGTGCTGGAGGAGCAGACGCGGCGCAACATGGAAATGTTCCAGAACGCCATGCGGCTGTTCACGCCGTTCCCGCCCGCGGGCTCTGCGCCGGCAGCAGCACCACCCGAACCGGCCAAGAAAGAAACATCGGAAAAACCAGACGACCTTCAGGAGCTGAAGGAGCAGATCGCCGCGATGCAGCGCAAGCTCGACACGATGTCGTGACTGCCGGCCGGCGAAGCGCCGCGTCGAACCTTCGTTAAAGTGCCGCTGAGACGTCGCAAACAGCGCGGCTAGAGCCGCTCCGGCAGCGGTCCCTGGTAGCGGGCGCGCGGCCGGATCAGGCCGTTGCTTGTCACCTGCTCCACGGCATGCGCGGCCCAGCCGACGCTGCGGCCGAGCGCGAACAGGCGGAACGGCGCATCGGACGGCAAACGGAGGCTGCGCGTCAGCGCAGCCAAGGCGAAATCGACGTTCGGGCGCATGCCTGTTGCCGCAAAGGCCGCATCGCAAAGCCTTGACAGCCCATCATCGACATCTATCGCGGCCAGCAACGGCTCCGCACGCGGATCGCCGTCGGGATAAAGCGGATGGCCAAATCCGGGCAGTGGCCTGTCGTGACCGAGCCAGCGACCGACAGCCGCATCCGGCCCCAATCTCTGCGCATCCTCGCCCAACATCATGACCGCCTCCGCGGCGGCGCCATGGCGCGGACCGGAGAGGGTGGCGAGGCCGGCAAGCAGGCAGGCCGAAACAGGTGCGCCGGTGGATGCGGCGACCCGAGCGGCGAAGGTCGAAGCGTTCAGTTCGTGATCGGCCAACAGCACGAGCGAGCGGCGGATCAAGTCTGTGCCGGCGGCATCGAGGGACCAGCCCTGCGCCAGCCTTTCATGCACGGCACCGCTTCCGCGAACCGCGCCGAGCGCCTGGGCCAAAGCGGCGATGGCGCCGGCCGCATCGTGGTTGAGCGAAGCCGATCGGCGGCCGAGCGAAGGCCGGCTGTTGGCCGCCAACGCGGCCAATTCCGCGAAGGCAGCCGGCCGGCCAGTTGCGCCGTTGCCATGGCGGCTCGCCGACCCGAACGACACTGGTGCGCCAGATGCCCAAAGCAGGTTTGCCGTCTGCTCCAGCGTGGCAGTCTCGGAGAGCGTGACCGCATCCTGGCCGCGATAGACGAGGCGGCCGTGCAAAACGGTCGAGATCGTGGTGGCGATCGCCGGCTCACCCCAGGCAATTGCACTTTCGGCTATTGCCTGGGGATTTCGGCCGCGCGCCCGGCGGCTCGCCAGCGCCGCGATGTCGTCGGCGCGATACTGGCTGCGGCGTGGGTCGGCCCGATCCGGCCGCATGCCGATGCGTCCGCGGCTGACATAGGCATAGAGCGTCTGGGCGCGCACCTTGAGACGCTCCAGGGCTTCGTCCCGCGTCAGCCACTCCGTCATGTCAGCCTTGTCATGTTGATTCAGTTGATCAAGATTGATGGTCCAATCGCCAACCCTTATCTACCGCCCGGAAAGGGTCAAGGAGAAAACCAATGGCGAATGGGCTCGATGATGTGGTGGCGGCGGAAACGGTGCTCTCCGATGTTGACGGTCTTGGTGGCCGCCTGACCATCCGGGGCCATTCGTTGCCCGAACTGGCAGGCCGCTGGAAATACGCCGAGGTGGTTCATCTGCTGTTCGACGGCTTTTTCGACGATCTTCCCGACGGCAGGGAGCTGGCGAACGCAATCGGTCGGGCGCGCAGCGAAGTGTTCGAGCTGATCGAACCCTTGCTGCCGTTTCTCGCATCCCTCGATATCTACAGCGCGATGCGCGCCGGCATTGCCCTGCTGCCGGATAGTGACAAATTGCCGGACGCGCTGCGGCTGGTTGCAGCACCTGCCGTGCTGACGCCGGCCTTGCTGCGCTTGCAGCGCGGCGAAAGCCCGATTGCGCCTGATAGCAAGGCCGATCATGCCGCCGACATGCTGCGGATGCTGACCGGCATTGCGGCCTCGCCGAAATTGGCGAAGGCACTCGATACCTATCTGGTGACGGTTTGCGACCATGGCCTCAACGCGTCGACCTTCGCCGCGCGCGTGGTCGCCTCGACGCAGGCTGGGCTTGCTTCGGCGGTG
This sequence comes from Mesorhizobium sp. WSM4828, assembly GCF_055811175.1. Classification (NCBI taxonomy): domain Bacteria; kingdom Pseudomonadati; phylum Pseudomonadota; class Alphaproteobacteria; order Hyphomicrobiales; family Phyllobacteriaceae; genus Mesorhizobium; species Mesorhizobium sp. WSM4828. Next base: position 38,202 of record NZ_JBVVQK010000033.1, read on the forward strand.
CTGGCCGGGCTCGGAGCGCTCAAGGGGCCGCTGCATGGCGGCGCGCCAGGTCCGGTGATCGAAATGCTGGATGCGATCGAGGCGCATGGCGACGCCGCCGGCTGGCTGCGCGACGAGATCGGGCGCGGCCAGCGCATCATGGGCTTCGGGCATCGCATCTACCGCGTGCGCGATCCGCGTGCCGACGTGCTGAAAGCGGTGGTGCGGCAACGCGGCGCCAAGGGCGAAGCCGGCCACCGGCTGGCGTTTGCCGAAAGCGTGGAGCAAGCGGCGCTCGAAGTGCTTCGCATCGCCAAGCCGTCGCGCTCGCTCCAGACCAATGTCGAGTTCTTCACAGCACTTCTGCTGGAAGCGGCGGGCTTTCCAAAAGAGGCGTTCACCAATGTCTTTGCTGCCGGGCGCGTCGCCGGCTGGATCGCCCATGCGCGCGAGCAGCAGACGAGTGGACGGCTGATCCGGCCGCAGTCGCGCTATATCGGGCCGGTGCCGGACCTCGTCGCCTGAGGATTTTTCCCCGAATGCTTTACGGAAACCGGCCCGCTACAGCCGGTGCCGGACACCTCTCTCTTCAAGATGAGAGAGGTCTACATGACAAAAATTTCATGTCATTGCTCCACACATCCGCTGTTCTTGGGTGACAGAGAACCTATATGCTGCAGTGCAGCATGGTTCCACGGGAGCCCGCCTCGAAAGGAATAAGCCGCCTTGACCGCTAGAAAAACCGCCATCGTCACCGGTTCAACCTCGGGCATCGGCCTGGCCATTGCCCACGCACTCGCGGCCGAAGGCTGCAACATCGTCGTCAATTCCTTTTCCGACACCGCCGACGACCACGCCATCGCCGACGCGATCGCGAAGCACCACAAGGTGAAGACCGTCTACGTCAAGGCCGACATGTCGAAGCCGGCCGAGTGCCGGGCTTTGGTGGCGAAGGCAGCCGAGACATTCGGCTCGGTCGACATCCTGGTCAACAATGCCGGCATCCAGCATGTCGCGCCGGTTGAAAGCTTCCCGATCGAGAAGTGGGATGCGATCATCGCCATCAACCTGTCATCGGCCTTCCATACGATCGCCGCCGCCATCCCGTTGATGAAGCAAGCCGGTGGCGGCCGGATCGTCAACGTCGCCTCGGCCCACGGCCTGGTCGCCTCGCCGTTCAAGTCGGCTTACGTCTCGGCCAAACATGGTATTATGGGCTTGACCAAGACTGTCGCCCTGGAGCTGGCGCGCGACAAGATCACCTGCAATGCCATTTGTCCGGGCTATGTGTTGACACCGCTGGTCGAGGCGCAGATCCCCGACCAGATGAAGGCCAACAAGATGGACCGCGAGACGGTGGTCCGTGAGGTCATGCTCGAAAAGCAACCGACCAAGGAGTTCGTCACCGTCGAGCAGGTTGCGGCGGCCGCGGCGTTCCTATGCTCGGATGAGGCGGCGCAGATCAACGGCACGCACATCTCTGTCGACGGCGGCTGGACCGCTCAGTGAGCCTTCCAGCGGTCAAGGGCCACGCCATGCCGAAAAACGGCAAGGCGGAAGAGCCAAAGAAGATCAACATCGCGCTGCAAGGCGGCGGTTCGCACGGGGCATTTTCCTGGGGCGTGCTCGATCGGCTGCTCGAGGACGGGCGCCTCGATATAACGGCGGTTTCGGGCACCAGTGCCGGCGCCATGAATGCCGTGGCGCTGGCCGACGGCTTTGTCCGCGGCGGGGTCGAGGGCGCGCGGCGGAAGCTCGATGATTTCTGGCGTGCGGTGGCGGCAAAGGGCCGCTTCAGCCCGGTGCAGCGCATGCCTTGGGACGTCGCCTGGGGCAATTGGTCGATCGAGAACACGCCCGGCTATTTCCTGTTCGATACGATGTCTCGGGTATTTTCGCCCTATGTCGCCAATCCGCTCGCCATCAATCCGCTGCGCGACGTGGTCGAACGTGAGATCGATTTCGACAATGTGCGCGCCTGCAAGTCGATGGAACTGTTCATTTCCGCCACCAATGTCGAGACCGGCCAGTTGCGGGTCTTCTCGGACGGCGAGATCGACCTCGACACGGTGATGGCGTCGGCCTGCCTGCCGCAATTGTTCCGTGCCGTCGAGATCAAGGGCGTGCCCTATTGGGATGGCGGTTATGGCGGCAACCCGGCACTGTTCCCGTTCTTCAAGACCGCGGCCACTGAGGACGTGCTTTTGGTGCAGATCAATCCGGTGGTCCGCGAGGGGACGCCGAAGAGCGCCAATGAGATCCAGAACCGCATCGACGAGATCACCTTCAATGCCGGGCTGTTGCGCGAATTCCGCTCGATCGCCTTCGTCAAGGAATTGATCGCCGCCGGCCGATTGCCGCACGGCGAATATCGCGACATCCGCATGCACCGCATCGATGCCGACGAAGCGTTCAAGGATCTGTCGGCATCGTCCAAGGTCAATGCCGAATGGGCGTTCCTTGCCTATCTGCGGGACCTCGGCCGCACCGCAGCCAGTGACTGGCTGGAAGAAAATTATGACGCCGTCGGCAAGCGGCCGACGATCGATCTGTCCGGCGAGCTCGACGACGGCTTGAAGCCGGTGCGCGGGCCGGCGCCGGGCCGGAGGGTCAAGGAATTTCTTGCGGCGCGCAAGCAGCCCGAGGCCGCCCGCCGTCCGGCCTAGAACGGTTCATCGCTGCACGGAAACGCCGAACCGCTCTATTTTTTTGTTTTGACGCAATTCCGACGGAAAACCGTTTCACACATTTTCTGGAATTGCTCTGGCTCCTCCGCAAAGCAGATGACATCGCAATCTGTCCAATCATCCTGACACTTGCTGCCATACCGCTGTTTTGGCGATCAACAGCCGATGCTGCAGCCGCATCTTTGCGGACAAAGCAACAATCCATCAACTTTTCTGACTATATTGCGACGCAACTTTGAGGTAGAAGCGCGCTTCGCCGATCACGGCAATTTGAATACGGCCTCGCGCGCACCCATATCGGCGACGCGCCCCAAGTAGAAGATGCGGCCTGGCCGAACCCCGCGCACTGGAAAAAATGACGATGCCGAAATTCAGGTTTCACAAGCTTGCAGCCATTGTTGTGCTTATCGGGTTCGCCGGCTGGATGGCGACAGGCGAATTCTCGTCCGTCGGCAGCGCATCCGCCGACAACAAGCCCAAGTCAGGAGAGGTCGACCAGCCCAAGGCCGCCGACGCAGCCAAGCCGGGGACTGCCGGGGCGGAACAGCCCAAGGCGCCCTTGCGCACGGTCGCGGTCATAACCCCGCCACGGCGCACCTATGCACGCGCTATCCGCATTTCCGGACTGACCGAAGCCGATAAGCGCGCCGTCCTGGCGACACGCGTCGCCGGCGTCATCGACAAGCTGCCGGTCAAGCAGGGTCAGCACGTCAAGACCGGCGACCTGATCCTGATGCTTGCCGCCGAGGAAAAAATCTCGGCGGTCGACAACGCCAAGCAGCTTGTCGTGCAACGTGAGGCAGAGCTGGCTGCTGCCCTGCGGCTGATGAAAACCGGCAACCTGCCGACGCTGCAGCTCGATACGGCCCGCTCCAACCTGTCGCTGGCCAAGTCGCAACTGGACGCCGCGCAAGCTGAGCTCGACCGCAATGAGGTGAAGGCGCCCTTCGACGGCGTTATCGACCGGGTGCCGGTGGAGCTTGGCAGTTCGGTGATGCAGGGCGGCGAGGTGGCTACCATTCTCAGCCTCGACCCGGTGGTTGCACGCGGCGAAGTCAGTGAACGCGATCTCGGCTATCTGAAGATCGGCGACAAGGCAAATGTTCGTCTGGTCAGCGGTCAGAATGTCGAAGGCGTCGTCCGCTACATCAGCCGGGATGCATCGTCGGCAACCCGTACCTTCCGGGTCGAAGTCGCCATCCCCAACGCCGATGGTTCCGTACCGGCCGGCATGACGGCCGAAATCGCGCTCAGCGCCCAGCCGACCGACGCCGTGATGCTGCCGCGCTCGGTGGTGACGCTCGGCGACAAGGGCGACCTCGGCATCCGCGCCGTCGACAAGGACGACAAGGTCGTGTTCTTCCCGATCGACCTGGTCGACGACACGCCGACCGGCCTGGTGCTCGGCGGCATTCCGGCCGACGCCCGCATCATCGTCGCCGGCCAGGAGCTGGTGAAGGAGGGCGAAGTGGTCAAGCCGGTCGAGGCCGACCAGGCGACCATTCAAAAGCTGTTGGGCGAAGCGACGACCGGGACGCAGTAATCATGGACATCGTCAAACTTGCAATCAGCAATGCCCGGCTGACCATTGCGGTCCTGGTCTTTCTCATCGTTGCCGGTGCGGTCGCCTACCAGTCGACGCCGAAGGAAGCGGAACCCGACGTCCCGATTCCGATGATGTATGTCAGCCTGATCTACCAGGGCATCTCGCCGGAAGACTCCGAACGCCTCCTGCTGCGGCCGATGGAAGCCAAGCTGAAGAGCCTGAAGGGCTTGAAGGAGATGCGCTCGGCCGCCTTCCAGGGCGGCGGTTATGTGCTGGTCGAATTCCAGCCACAGACGGATCTCGCCACCGCGCTGCAGGACACGCGCAGCAAGGTGCAGGACGGCAAGGCCGACCTGCCGCAAGCGGCTGAGGAGCCCGTGGTCTCCGAGGTCAACATCTCCGAATTCCCCGTCCTTGTCGTGACGCTGTCGGGCGAGGTGCCCGAGCGCGTGCTGACGGCGGCGGCGCGCGAGCTGCGCGACCGCATCGAGGAAGTGCCTGGCGTGCTCGAGGGCTCGCTGCAGGGTGCCCGCGACGACCTCGTCGAAGTGGTCATCGATCCGATGAAGCTGTCTTCCTACGGGCTGCAGCTCGACCAGTTGATCGGTGCGGTCGGCGCTTCCAACAGTCTTGTCGCGGCCGGCAACATCGAAGGGTCCGAGGGCAAATACGCGGTCAAGGTGCCCTCGCTTATCGAGACGCCAGAGGATGTGGCGGCGCTTCCGGTCGTCGCCGGCCCCAATGCGGTGGTGCAGGCCAAGGATATCGCCACGATCCGCTCGACCTTCAAGGACGCCGAGACGGTTACCCGCCTCGACGGCAAGCCGGCGATTGCCATCGAGGTGAAGAAGCGCATCGGCTCCAACCTGATCGATACGATTGGCAAGGTCAGGGAGGTGTCCGACGCCTTCATCAAGACGATGCCGGAGGGCATGCACGTCACCTACACGCAAGACAAGTCCGTCTTCGTGAACCAGTTGCTCGGCGATTTGCAGAACCACGTGATGATCGCCGTCATCCTGGTGTTCATCGTCATTCTCTATGCGCTGTCTGGCCGTGCCTCGCTGCTGATCGGATTGGCCATCCCCTCATCCTTCCTGATCGGCATCCTGTTGCTGGCGATGATGGGCTACACGATCAACATGATCGTGCTGTTCAGCCTCATCCTGGCGGTCGGCATGCTGGTCGACGACGCCATCATCGTCACCGAATTCGCCGAGCGACGCATGAGCGAGGGCATGCCGAAGGAGCAAGCGTTCGCGCTTGCCGCCAAGCGCATGGCCGGCCCGGTCATCGCGGCGACGATGACGCGCATTGCCGCCTTCTCGCCGCTGTTGTTCTGGCCGGGCATCATCGGCGACTTCATGAAATATATGCCGATCACGCTGATCGTGACGCTCTCGGCCTCGATGCTCTATGCGCTGGTCTTCGCGCCGACGCTGGGCGCGATATTCGCCAAGGCGCCGGCCCATCACCCCGACGACAATCGCGACGGCTGGTACATGGCCGTGGTCAAGCAGGCGGTGCATTATCCCATCACCGTGCTTGTCCTCACCGTGGCGCTGTTGTTCGGCGTCGGCTACGCCTATTCGAAATTCGGCGCCGGCGTCGAATTCTTCCCGAATGTCGAGCCTGACTACGGCCTGCTCTATGTCCACGCCCGCGGCAATCTTTCGCTTGCCGAAATGGACGCGGCCACCAAGACGGCGGAAAACCGGCTGCTCGGCTGGCCGGGCGTGAAGTCCGTCTATACCCGTGTCGGCAAGACGCAGGGCGGCGGCCAGGACGTTCCGGAAGACGTGGTCGGCGTGATCCAGTACGAATTCGTCGACTGGCGCGAGCGCAAATCGGCGAACTCAATCCTGGACGAACTGCGCGGCGTGATGGCCGGCATCCCCGGTGTCGACGTCGAGGTTCGCGTGCCGGAAGCCGGCCCGCCCACCGGCAAGCCGATCCAGATCAGGCTTTCGGCCGTCGATCCAAAGGGCCTTGACGACAAGGCCCGCGCCGTTGCCGCGCGCATTGCCAAGGTGCCCGGCGTCATCGATATTTCCGACGGTCTGGCGCCGCCCGGCGTCGACTGGGCGCTCGAGGTCGATCGCGCCAAGGCCGCGCAGTACGGCATCAGCCCGACCGCGGTCGGAACGGTGGTGCAACTGGTGACCAACGGGCTGAAGCTCAGCGAGTACCGGCCCGCAGGCGCCGATGATGCCGTCGACATCAGACTGCGCCTGCCCGAGGATCGGCGCACGCTGTCGACGCTCGACGAACTCAGGGTGCAGACAGCGCAAGGCTCGGTGCCGATCTCGAACTTCGTCGTGCGCAAGCCGGAGCCGACGGTCGGTATCCTCAACCGCATCGACGGTGCGCGAACGGTGGTCGTCCAGGCCAACGTCGCTGCCGGCGCCCAGGTGGCTGCCGTCCAGCAGGAGGTCACCAAGGCTGTCGCAGACATGAACCTCGGCAGCGGCATTCGCTGGAAGCTTGCCGGCTCGAATGAGGACAGCGCGGAGGCCGGTGCCTTCCTCAGCAAAGCCTTCGGTGCGGCGATCTTCCTGATCTTCATCGTGCTTCTGGCGCAGTTCAACAAGTTCACCAGCGTCTGGCTGGTGCTGTCCTGCGTGGTCATGGCGACGATCGGCGTGTTCCTCGGGCTGCTGCTGACAGGCGAGGCGTTCGGCATCGTCATGTCGGGCATCGGCGTCATCGCGCTGGCCGGTGTGGTGGTGAACAACAACATCGTGCTGATCGACACCTACGACCGGTTGCGTGAAGAGGGCTGGGACAAATACGAAGCCGTTCTGCAGACCTGCCGCGAACGCGCCCGTCCGGTGGTGCTGACGGCGGTGTCGGCGATCCTCGGCGTGCTGCCGATCGCCTTCGGCCTCGGCCTTGAAATCTTCCATCACGAGACGACGATCAACGCGCCGTCGACGCAATGGTGGATTTCGCTGTCCTCGGCGATCGTCTTCGGGCTGTCCTTCGCCACCGTGCTGACGCTGGTGGTGACGCCGTCGATGCTGATGGTGTTCACTCGCGCCAAGCTCAAACCCGGTGCGCGTCGTGGCTGGTTCAGTCGTCTGTTTGGGCGTCGCAAGGCCGACATCCCGTCGAAAGGCCCGGACGCCGATCTGGGCGCCGAACCGGCGATCGCCTTCCCGAAGGCCGCCGAATAGAGTCGGATCCTGATCAAGCAAGGCCGCCCTGGAACAATGGGCGGCCTTCTGCATTGTTCCGTCATTGCAACCTCAAAGCGAGGATTTTCTGATGACGATCAGCACCATTCTCGTCATTATTCTTATTCTTATCCTGATCGGCGCGGTTCCGGCGTGGCCGCATTCCCGGTCTTGGGGTTATGGACCATCCGGTATCGTCGGCGTCATCCTGATCGTTGTCCTGGTGCTGCTGTTGATGGGCCGGATCTGAGCGTAACCTCTCTCCCGAACCGCGGCGGATGACCATCTGGCCATCCGCCTTTTTTGGTTTGTTGTTAGGCAACTTTTTGCGTCGTCTTGAGCGTGGCGATGCCGATATCCTCGAGCGCTTCCGACACTGCATCTTCCAGCGGCGTGTGCGGGATCGTACCGATAACGCTTTCCAGCCTGCCTGAAACGAGCCGGTGCGGCTCGAAGCGGAGATAGGACATCGAAACGATCTCGCGCCACATGGCCACGAACGGGCTGCCGGCGCGCAGCACCCACCACGGCATCATCGTCAGTTTCAACGTGCGCCCGAGCGCCTTCTCCGCGGCCGCCTTGATCGCCAGATCGGTCACCGCATGGCCGGGAAAGTTCAGCGCCTGGTAGAAGCCGAGCTTGTCGAGATTGTCAGCCAATCCGACGAAAGCCTTGGCCAGGTCGGGCAGATAGGCCCATTCATGCACGAGATCGACCGGTCCCGGTGCCGTATAGATACCCTTAGTCATCTTGGCGGCAACAACCAGATCGAACCACGATCCGCTGCCGGTACCACCGAAGAAATCACCGGCGCGCAGCAGGATCGTGCGCACCCGACCCGCGTCGGCCTCGCGGCGAAACAGGTCCTCCATGGCGACGCGGATGCGGCCCTTTTCCGTCGTCGGGCGAAACGGCGTGTCATCAGTGATCACCGCCGGCATCGGCGAGCCGTAATTGTAAACGGTGCCCGGGAAGAGATGCAGTGCGCCATTCGCCCGGCAGGCAGCCATGACGTTCTCGGCCATCGGCAGGCATTTGCTCCAGTCGGTGTAGAGCGGGTTGAGGCCGTTGAAAATGATATCGACGCCTTCGGTCGCGCGGATCAGCGCAGCATGGTCGAGCGCGTCGCCGGCGATCGCCGTGGCGCCTTTGAGTTCCGCCGGCACCTTGCCGCTGCGGGTGACGGCACGGACATCGTAGCCGGCATTGATGAAGGCCTTGGCCACCGTGCGGCCGAGCCGGCCATTGGCGCCGAGAATTGCGATCTTGGTCATTGTTCGTCTCCGTGTTTGCGTATGACCCAATGTGATTTCTTCGCAAACGAATGGAAATTGACTAAAGCTGGCGATCTGATATTCAATTTTGAATGGACATAGACTGGAACTTGATCAAAAGTTTCGTCACGGTGGCGGAGACCGGCAGCCTGTCGGCGGCCGCGCGAAAACTTGCCGCGAGCCAGCCGACGCTCGGCCGCCACATCACCGAGTTGGAACAGGCGCTCGGTGTCACCCTGTTCCGGCGCGGGCGGCGCGGCTATGCGCTCACGGAAGTGGGCAGCACGCTCTTTGAGCGGGGCCGCGCGGTGAGCGAGCAGGCGAGCGCCTTTTCTCTGATGGCGCTGGGATCGGTCGAGGCGATCGAGGGTACGGTGCGCATTGCCGCCAGCGAAGTGGTGGCGGCCTATGTGCTGCCGGAAATGACTGCGCGGCTTGGGATCGAGGAGCCCGGCGTCGAGGTCGAGATCGTCGCGTCGAACCAGGTCGAGAATCTGCTGCGTCGCGACGCAGACATTGCCATCCGCATGGTCAAGCCGGCGCAGAATGAACTGGTCGCGCGCAAGGTGACCGATATTCCGCTCCGCGCCTGTGCGGCAAAATCCTACCTCGACCGGCGTGGCCGTCCGCGCGAGGCCCGCGATCTGGTCGACCACGATCTGGTCGGCTTCGACCGCAGCGATGGGATCATTCGCGGCTTCGCCCAATTCGGCGTGCCGCTCACCCGCAATGCCTTCCGCTTCAGGACCGACAATCAGATGGTGCTTTGGGAAGCGGTGCGGGCGGGAAACGGCATCGGCTTTGGCCAGGAGCCGCTGGCTGAGCGCGATGCGCTGGTGGAAACCGTGCTGCCGGACCTCCCGCTGCCGATGCTGCCGGTGTGGTTGGCCATGCACCGCGACGTGCGTACCAGCGTGCGCATCCGCCGCGTCGCGGATTTCCTCTACGAGGAGTTGAAGCGCTACTCGGCTGGCGCGGCCTCGGCAGAAAATTCGGCGCGGTGAGCGAGGCCGGCCATCAACAGCACGAGGATCAGCAGCCCGGACAGGGCGACGAAGATCGGGCCGAAGCTCGAATGCTCGGCGATAAAGCCGATCGCCGACGGCGCTACCAGAATGCCTGAGTAGCCCATTGTGGTGACGACGCTCATGCCGGTGCCCGACGACATGCCTTCCTGGTTGCCGCCGGCCGAAAAAATGATCGGCACCATGTTGGCAATACCGAGGCCGCAAAAGGCGAAGGCGGCAATGGCCAGCCACGGCGAGGGCGCCAACCCTGCCACCAGCATGCCGGCTGCGGCGGCAAGGGCAGAGGCACGCAACGTCGTAACGGCACCGAAACGGTTACGGACGCCGTCGCCAAGGAAGCGCATGACGGCCATGACACCGGAAAAGGCCGCGTAGGCCAGGCCAGCAATGGCAAGATCGGCGCCGAGCTCCTGCTTGAGATACAGCGCCGCCCAGTCGAGCACCGCACCTTCGGAGATCATCGTCAGCAGCGCCATCAGCCCGACCAGATAGACCAGCGGGTTTGCCGGCAGCGCGAATTTGTGGTGCTCGGCGACTGGGTGCTTGTCCTCGGCGATCAGGTAGCGGATCGCTACGGCGATGACGGCAAAGGCAAGAGCCGTCACCACTGTCGCATGGGCGAGGTGACCGTAGTTCTGGATGGCGAACCCGCCCAAAGCGCCGCCAGCGAAACCGCCAAGGCTCCAGAAGCCGTGTGAGGACGACATGATGGCACGGGACAGCCGCCGTTCGACTGCCACTGCATTGGCATTCATGGCGACGTCCATGCCGCCGATCGAACCGCCGAAGATGAACATGGCGACGGCTGCAAGGGGCACGTTGGGGGCCAGAGCCACGACCAAAAGGCCGAAGCTGCCGGCAAGTCCGAACCAGCGCAGCACCGTGCGCGAGCCATGCTTCGAGATCAGATGGCCGCACCAGGTCATGGCGGTGACGGCGCCGGCGCCGAACAACAGAATCAGCAGGCCGAGCGTGAACTTGCTGATGTCCAGCCGGGTCAGGAACACCGGGATCTGCGGCGCCCAGCTGCCGGTCAGGAAGCCATTGGCGAGGAAGATGCCGGCCACTGCCCAGCGTCCACGAATCGCGGTCTGCGTGATTTTCTGCGCGTCCATCGGGTAGAATCCGGTCCGGAAATGGCTTTGCGCGGCAAATTAGATCGATTCAATTCACAGTCAAGCGCTCTTCGCCGAAAGTGCTTGGACCAGGCGCTACGTCCTCTCGCGTCGGCCAACCATCTCGGCGGTCCACTCCGAAATCCTTACGGCTCGGGATAAGGCGCGCCATCCTTGTGCACAAACCGGCCGTCGGCGTTGGTGCTCATCATGTCAATGTCGGAGCAGGTGGTGACGTCGTCGGGCCCGCGCGAACCGACTTCAAGATAGATCGCCATCGCGCCCGATTTGTTGATCATGTGATGACCGTTGCCTGAGCCTTTCGGAAAGGCCGCGCAATCACCGGCGCGCAGCACCGTCTCGCCGGCATCTTCGACGAGCGTCAGCTCGCCTTCAAGCACGTAGACGAATTCGTCTTCGTGCGAATGCCAGTGGCGCTGGCTCGACCAGTTGCCCGGCGGCAGGCGCATGAGATTGATGCCGAAGTCGGTGAGCCCGCCTGCGTTGCCCAGCCGCTGCCGCACGCGTTCGGCACAGGGTGCACCGAACGGCGGTGGATAGGATGAGCCCTTGCGTCCGGGCACGTCGGCAACGTCAATCTTAGGCACGGCGTCCTCCCCTAGTGATCCCTGGGGCGTCTTGCCTCGAACTCGGCCTTCTTGGCGTCGGAGGCTTCGACCTGGTTCAGTGCCTGCCACTCGGCATAGGGCATGCCGTAGATGATTTCGCGCGACTGTTCCTTGCTGAGTTCGACACCTTCGGCTTGCGCCGCATCGCGGTACCAGTTGGACAGGCAGTTGCGGCAGAAGCCGGCGAGGTTCATCAGGTCGATGTTCTGTACGTCGGAACGCTCGCGCAGATGCGCGACCAGTCGGCGGAAGGCAGCGGCTTCGAAATCGCGCTTTTGTTCGTCGCTGAGTTCGGTCATGTCCTGTTGGCCTCCCTTGGGCCTCAATCATACCGGCCCGGTGCGCGAGCCGAATATTTTCACAGCATGTATATCGGCACGTCGATCTATCGCGTCAACGATCGGCGCCAGCCGTTCGGCCCAGGCGAGGGCACCCTTGCGGTCGGCGATCAGGTCCTGGCGGATCTCGAGCAGCGCATGGGCAAAGCCGTTGACGATGGCGTGCCTGAACATGGTATCGCCGCGCAACGCGCCGTCATAGGGTTCGTTATCGCCGACGATGAGGCTCTTGTCCTCGGAGAGCATGTCGATCAGCGGCCGCGCCACGCGGTCGTCGAGATCCCACAATATGCCGACATGCCACGGCCGCACGAAGCCCTGCATGGTCGGCGTGAAGGAATGCACCGAAAAGATGAAGGGTGCCTGCGCGGATGCTTGCGCCACAGAGGCGATCATGGCGCCGATGGCATCATGATAGGGGCGGTAAAAACGGTCCAGCCGTCTTTCGCGCTCCTCCGGGGCCATGGGATAATTTCCCGGGATCAAGGTGCCGTCATAGAGCTGGCGAATCAACGTTGGATCGTCTTCGCCGCGATTGGGGTCGATCAGCAGTCGCGAAAAATTGGCAAGCACCGCCGGAACGCCGAGCAGACTTGCGAGTTCGCGGGTTACAGTCTCGACGCCGATGTCGTAGGCGATGTGGCGGTCGAACTCCGCCACGGGCAGGCCAAGGCTGCCATACTCCTCCGGCAGGTCGCGGCGGGCGTGATCGGCCAGAAGAACCATGCCGCGCTTGCGATCGCCTTCGACGATATCGAAAGGCGCGAAAACTGTGGATCGGGTCATTGGCGGGAAAGGTCTGTTCGCTGGCTTCCGGGGAGGGTGGTATCGTCATTCCACGAAGAGAACGCTCGCGCAATGCCGTTGTTTGGCCACGGTTTCTGCCAAAAAACTGAGCAGGGGCGACCGCAAGCGCGCCAGAGCCTTCTAAATCGATTGGAATTGGACAGATCGGCGCGTTGACATGCGTGCGGACTTTTCCGAAAAGGGGCGTTGAGAGATGCAAATGTGGTTCTTGAGGGGTTTTGGGATGGGTTTCGCCGGCAGGCTGCGTGTGCGCCATGCCTTGGCCATGCCGCTCCTGATACCGGCCATGGGCCTTTTCGCGGTGATTTCGGCCTCGCCGGCACGGGCCGATTTCCGGGTCTGCAACGCCACGCAGAACCTGGTTGGTGTCGGCATCGGTTATCGCGCCAAAGCTGGCTGGATCACCGAAGGCTGGTGGCACATCGAAGGATCGAGCTGCAAGACGCTGATCGAGGGACCGTTGTCATCAAGGTTTTACTATCTTTATGCAGAAGACGCCGAGCGCGGCGGACGCTGGGATGGCCCGATCAACATGTGCGTGGCCGAAAAAGAGTTCAAGATCGCCGGCGTTACCGATTGCGTCGCCCGGGGCTTTCAGCGCGCCGGATTCCAGGAATATGACACGGGCGAGCAGGCAAGCTGGATGGTCCAGCTGACTGACGAGCCCGCAACGGATGGCGCTCCAGCCGCCCCGGGAACAAACAGTCAATGAGACGCAGCCGCAAGGTCAAGATCCTCGCCACCATCGGTCCGGCCTCCTCGTCCGAGGAGATGCTGAAGAAGCTGTTCGAAGCCGGCGCCGACGTGTTCCGCATCAATATGAGCCACACCGACCATGAATTGATGCGCACACTTGTCGGCCGCATTCGTGCCGTCGAGGAGGCAGTCGGCCGGCCGATCGGCATTCTCGCCGACCTGCAAGGGCCAAAGCTGCGCGTCGGCAAGTTCGCCAACGGCAAAGAGGTGCTGACCGTGGGCCAGACCTTCACGCTCGACGACAATCCCGAGCCCGGCACTTCGACGAGGGTCTACCTGCCGCATCCCGAAATCCTGCGTTCGGTCGAGGCTGGTCATCGCCTGCTGATCGACGACGGCAAGCTCGAGCTCAAGGCGGTCAGCGGCAACGGCAAGGCGATCGTCTGCACCGTCGTCGCCGGCACGATCATTTCCGACAAGAAGGGCGTCAGCCTGCCCGACACTGACCTGCCGGTCGGCGCGCTGACGGAAAAGGACCGCCGGGATCTCGACGCGGTTCTGGCGACCGGTGTCGACTGGGTGGCGCTGTCCTTCGTGCAGCGGCCCGAGGACCTGGCCGAAGCGCGCAAGATCGCACGCGGCCGGGCGCTTATCATGGCCAAGATCGAAAAGCCGCAGGCCGTCGCCCGGCTGGCCGAGATCATCGAGCTTTCGGATGCGCTGATGGTTGCCCGCGGCGATCTCGGCGTCGAGATGCCGCTCGAAGCCGTGCCTGGCATCCAGAAGCAGATCACCCGCGCTGCGCGCCGCGCTGGCAAGCCGGTGGTGGTCGCCACGCAGATGCTGGAATCGATGATCACCGCGCCGGTGCCGACGCGCGCCGAGGTCTCGGACGTGTCGATCGCGGTGTTTGAAGGCGCCGATGCGATCATGCTGTCGGCGGAGTCCGCCGCCGGCGCCTATCCGGTCGAGGCGGTGGCGATGATGAACCGGATCGCTACCAAGGTCGAAACCGACCCGACCTATGCCGGCATTATCAACGCGCAGCGCTCAGAACCGGAAGCAACCGGAGCCGACGCCATCTCGCTCGCCGCTCGCGAAATAGCCGAGACGCTGAAGCTGTCGGCGATCATCACCTATACCGCGTCCGGCACAACCGGCTTGCGCGCCGCGCGCGAACGGCCGCAAGTGCCGATCGTTGCGCTGTCGCCGATCCTCAACACGGCGCGGCGGCTGTCGCTGTTGTGGGGCACGCATTGCGTCGTTTCTCCCGACGCCATTGACCTCGACGACATGGTCGATCGCGCCTGCCGCATCGCCTTCGACGAAGGCTTCGGCAAGCCGGGCGACCGTGTCATCATCACGGCCGGAGTGCCGCTGAGGACGCCGGGATCGACCAACATGCTGCGCATCGCCTATGTCGGATCGGAAGTCGGCCGCTAACGTCGGCCGCGGCTGCCGGATAGGCCGGCTGCATGGCGCGTCGTAAACACGGCGCCAGCCCGGCGCATCGACGGCAGGTAGATCAGGGTCGACGCCGAACTCCCGCCCGCGTGCATTAGCCTGTGGCCGGCCGCGAGCCGGTTCGGAGCCCCCATCCGACTTGAGCGGGAGGTCAGTTAGGGTAAAATCTCTCCTGGGAGAAAGAGGAGGGTGATCCAATGTGGATGCGCACTGATCTTCTGGAACTCCTCGGCATTGAGCACCCGATAATCCAGGCGCCGATGAGCGGCATCGCCACGCCGGAACTGGCGGCGGCAGTCAGCAATGCCGGGGCGCTTGGCTCGCTCGGATGCGGCATTCTGCCTGCGGCGGCTATCCGCGAGCAACTCACGGCGACGCAGCACGCCACCAATCGTCCGATCAACGTCAACTTCTTTGCGCACCCGCCGCCGGCACGCGATGATGCGGCAGCCCAAAGCATGCGAGACCGCCTTCGCGGCTGCTATGAGGAGGTCGGCCTCGGACCGGTGCCCGAGCCGGGCGAGCCCTTCCCCACCTTCGATCGTGAGCGTCTCGAAATTGTGCTCGAGCTGCGCCCCAAGGTGGTCAGCTTCCACTTCGGCCTGCCCGACACCGCAATTGTGCAGCAGTTGAAGGCCGCCGGCTGTACTGTCTTGTGTTCGGCTACCACTGTCTCGGAAGCGCGCCAGCTTGAGGCAGGAGGGGTGGACGCCATTATCGCCCAGGGATACGAGGCGGGTGGGCATCGCGGCACATTCACTGGCGACCCTGCTATCGGCACTGCCGGCACTATGGCCCTCGTACCGCAGATTGTTGATGCCGTGCGGGTGCCTGTAATTGCCGCCGGCGGTATCTTCGACGGTCGCGGCATTGCTGCCAGCTTTGCACTTGGTGCATCTGGTGTGCAGATCGGCACGGCTTTCCTGGCCTGTCCTGAAGCCAATGTGCAGCCAGTCTATCGCGTAGCATTGCGCTCGGCCAACGACGAGAGCACGTCGGTGACTCGCTGCTTCACTGGCCGCCCAGCGCGCGTGGTGCGCAACCGGTTTGTGATGGAAATGGCTGGTGAGGAAGATGCTGCGCTGGCGTTTCCGCTACAGGCGAGTCTGGTCATGCCGCTTTCGATGGCAAAGGATGAAAGCAAGCGGGCTGATTTCTTGCCCATTTGGGCCGGGCAGGGCGTTGCGAAGCTGCGGGAGATGCCGGCCGCCGCCCTTGTGGAAAAACTCGTCACGGAAGCAAGCGGCGTAGATCGGGCCTATAGGGGAGTAGGGGAGTAGGGGAGTAGGGGAGTAGG
>NZ_JBVVQK010000034.1:0-39387 GCF_055811175.1 Mesorhizobium sp. WSM4828
CTCCTCGCCTTCTTCAGTGTCACTATCTCTCGCTCATCACCTCAAGCCGCGCCAGATGGGGTCGGCTTAGCGCTTACCTTGCAATGATTGCAATCGTGCAATCACGAGGCAAATGGCCTCTGTCACTAGTATCCTGGGCGCCCTGTCCCAACATAACTTGGTCTGTTCCGACCGCATTGATAAAGCACGTCTCCGTTGCATACTTTGCGTTAGGCGTAATGTACGACAACAAAGGCATGACTTTCAGGCCGCCAGGGTTGGGGAATGATAGTTTTCCGGTACTTGGGTCGTAAGTTGCGCCTTCACTGATCCACTGAACTACACTAGCTCTGATAACTGCTGATGCGATAACATAGTTCGAAAGCTTGGATTTAGCATCTTGTTCGGCAGCACCAATCGACGAGACTACGGATTTGATATCGGCGAACTGCTGCTCAAGCGTAGGAGAAAAACGTCGAGGAATTTGGGCATAAATCGGCCCCGCAGTAGTCGATATCGTCAAGCTTCCAGCAGCAACATCACGAGAGGAATTAAGGTCGGCGGCGTCTTTAGACGAACAAATTAACGCGCGCGATCTTGTATCAAGTACAATTGTACCATCTTTTGCCGCCGTAAGCGCATCGTATAGTTCACCTTGACATTTTATATTACCATTTAAGAACATCTCGCTTATATTTATCCCTGATGGGCCGTCGTATGTCATTGATATGGCTACAGAGCGCGTATCTACATCCGTGTGGATAGAGTAATGTAGCCCTTTAGAATTTAACCTAAAGCATTCTAGCGAAGCTTGTATAATCGTCGGGTCAACTACAGATTGATATACGTTGTTTGTGGAGGATAAATCTGACTCTGAAAATTTATTGTCGCACATTGCCTTAGCCACGGCGCTCGCTTGATCAAATCCAACTCCCACACCAGCGTACTGGACGCTGATACCAGTGGATGATACGTCACTTTGATTACTGCATAGGCTCGAAGTGGAAATCTGGCTTCCAGTTTTGTTATCAATTACAACAAGTTTGTTTCGTATATCTTGCTGAAAATAGAAGGCGCAGGGGTTTTCTTGAGCATGCGCAACTGGTACGCCTAGAACAAAAATTGAGCATATAACTGCGAGTTTCATAATCGCTCCCTGTCTCTATTTAAGTTTCTGGCCACATTTTACGGCTCCGGCACCGAGCGTCAGACTTTGACCACTAGGTGTACAATCTGCTGAACGCCGATCCTCAAGCAGGAAGCATAGCGTCCAAAAACCGCCTCTGCGCCCCCCGCCTCACCAGCAACGAATGCCCAATCCCAAGTATCTTCCGCACACTCGCCAGTGCCGCCTCGTTCACCTCGATATAGGCGACGATGTACCATTCGCCGTTTTCTTCCCTGGCCATACCCATCGGCTCGGCGCGCCATTTCAGCGCCCCGTGGTGCGGCATGAAGTACGTCTCCTGGACGCCGCCGACGGCGCTGAGTCCCTCGTCGAGAGCGTATTCCATCACCGCGCAGCACAGTTGGGTGAGCGTGCCCCGCAACCCGGTCGAGCGTTTATCGGGAACGACGAATGTGCGGGTCCATTCGGCCCAATCGGGACGTCTTGGGACGCCCGATTTTTCGCACATGTGAGAAAAAACCTCCGAGACCATGTGCGGCTCGCTCGTTGGGATCAATCGAGCCGAGGTCACTACGCGATCGTCTTCAATGCCCAGCAGGTATGTCGCCGCGTCTGTATCGAATTGATCCAGCTCGCGACCATCCGGGCTCGGAGGGCGCCAGCGTTTTTGATGCACGAAGAAATCGTGCCGTCGGCGCAGAAATTCGTCGAATTCGTTTTCGTAGAGATGCTTGTTATGCGCGTTGACTACGTGGGCCGTTATCATGGCGCGATCCCCCGATCGTTCTCAACGGGATACTCGCAGTCGCGCTAATATACGTCACCTGTCCGATGGGACAGTTGACGCGTTTAGGGGTGGATCAGGCGCCGGCGCACTGCCTCGACGACCGCCTGAGTGGTCGTGGCGACGCCAAACGCTTCCCTGGCTCGTGTGGAGTGCCATTTGACGGTGCGCTCGGTCAGACCAAGGATCTGGGATGTTTCCGACGAAGTCTTGCCGGCCGCGGCCCAGAGCAGCACCTCTTTCTCGCGGTCGGTCAGCACGCCTTCATCCTCATCATTGTCATTCGCCAACGCCTGGATCGACATGCCGGCATAAACCGCCATCGTCACCAGTTGCACTTGATGGCGAGGCGAGAGGGTGCAAGACTTCGCGGAAGAGGCAAACGACAGCACGGATTGCCAATGGTGAATGCTGAGCATCGGCACAGCGAAGCCGCTACAGATGCCGAATTCCGTCGCCTCGCCGGCGACGCGTCGTGAACCTTCCGTATCCGACCACTTTGCCGGTACTTCGGACCAAAGGAACGGCTTCAGGGTCTTTGCCGAGTAAATGCAAACACCATCAACCGCGGCATGCTCGGCTTCGACATAGCGTTCGAACCAGCCGGCCGGCCAGCCATTCAGTTCAACCATCGGTGCAAGTTTCTGGCCACTGAGCGGCACACCGCTCAGTATAAGGTGCTCGAAGCCGAGATTCCTCACGGTATCGAGAAGGTCGCTCAGCAGCGGCCCGGTGGCTGTGTGTTTCCTGCAGCGTTCGACAAAGTCGAACACGTCTGAATCGATCATCACAGAGACCCCGTCTCCACGCCCGAAAACAAAGTTTAACTCAAATTAGCAACTTCGAATACTCCCAATAAGTGTGTCCGCCACGCAGGACGTGTGGACCAAAATCAGCTAAATCAGCCGGGTTGCGATCAGCAACACAGGACCCCAAGCATGACGCCGCATTGCCGAAACGAAACGAGTCGTTCCGGGCCGGCGAGACCGCGTTGCTCTTGGTCGACATGCAGCGCGTCTGGCTGGAGCCCGGCGCCGATCCGGCGCATCGGGAGCGTGACCACTATTTCTACCGGCGGACGGCGTCGCAAACGATCCCCAACCAGGAGCGCCTGCTGGCGGCGGCGCAGGCCAACGGCGTCGAGGTGATCCACACCATCATCCAGAGCCTGACCGAAGCTGGGCGCGATCGTTCGCTCGACCACAAGCTGACGCCGATCCATATCGCGGCGAGCCGGCCGGAGGGCCTGCCGGTGCCGTCGCTGGCGCCGGTCGGCGACGAGATCATGCTGCCGAAGACATCGTCGGGCGTCTTCAACTCGACCAACATCGACTATGTCCTGAAAAACCTCGGCGTGCGTTACCTGATCGTCGCCGGCATCATGACCAACCAGTGCGTCGACATGCGATCATAGAAAGCATTGTCGATACGAAGGCGGTCTTCGAGTCGCTTGTACCGCGTCTGACACCGCAGGATAGCCTGTTCATGGAGCGGACATCGCCGCGCCTATGCGGCTTGCTCACTCTAGCGTCGGGGCGGTCCGCTACGAAGCCCACGGGCAGACCTTAGCCTCCCGTGCTGAGCATTTCGATGATTGTTAAATCCAAAGAATCACCACAGGACGGTGGCCGTCGAGCGAGTTTTCAGCAGCCCATTTCCGAAGCTATTAATGTGCAACTTGGGAAGCTGCCGACATCAATTCCTCGGGATTCAGCGCTCTGAAGGTGTTGAGGCCATCCTCCAGAACTTCAGTGAAGTTCCAGCGTACGATGCCCGCCCGGTCGATTAGGAACTGACCGACAAGCTGCGCCTGGCTGGAAGCCATCGCCTGCTGGTCGGCTTCCGTAATCTCATATCCTTCCTTCTTGTTAAGAAATTCATTCATTGCCATGACGTCCATAGGCTCGGGCAACTCGCCCGGAAGATGGAACGGTATCGCCATGACCGTGTCCATCCCGACCTCGCGCAAGCCGAAAGCACGGTGCGAGGCGCGCTCCGGGTCGGATGCGGCGAGAAGATCGGGTGCCGGGTGGTAACGGAAATAGAGCCGCGCCCGCTCGACCGGCGTATTGACCACCGCCAGGCATTCGACGCCTTTATCACGCAGGGCCGGCTTGAGTTGCGCCATCGCCGCGATATGGCGCCGGCAGAACGGACAGTGCAGGCCTCGGAACAAACCGATCAACAACGGGCTACGGCCTCGAAAATCATCAAGCGCGATCTTGCCTTCGCGTGAGATCGCATTGAGCACAACATTCGGTGCCCGGTCGCCCGGCTGCAGCGGGCGGTCAACACTACTCGTGGACATGGACAACCTCCTCGCCCCGGTCACTCAGGGAAAGCAGCACACCCACGTTTCGGAGGCGATCAAGTGCGGGGGCGAAAGCTTCCTGTGCCAAGGCAATAGCTTTCGACCTCTGCCATATTGCCGAGGTCGAGATTACGCACGTTGCAAGCCCATTATAACACGAAAAAGCATCTGCGGGTCGCCGCCAAATGTGGTGAATGACCTCACGCGAGCGCACCCCCGAATGCCCTTGCGCTGAAGGTCAGATTCCCGACCTCGATTTGGCGGTTCAAGTCCGCAACGCCCAACGTCGTCAACGGGTCGGTTCCGGACGATAGGCGAAGGTCCGCTCCTGAAAACCGTCGGGAATGTCTGGAAATGGCGCAACAACGATGTCCAAGATGGTCGCCGGCAACGTCCGCCATCGGGCAACAGCGAAGATCACCTCAACGGCCGACATGAGGCGCATGGCCGCCGTTCGCATGTAGAACTATAGGGTAGCTTTCGTGCTGACGTTCACGACCGGGGAGGCACCCGCGAGCCAGAAAGTCGATGCCTCCTCAAATTTTTCCTAAGACCTTATCGATACTTGCGTCTGCACTGATCTTACGCGATGGTCCCTCTGCCTTTGGGAGGGCTGGGGATGAAATACAGAAAGCTGGCCGTTCTTGCGGCCGCGTTTGCGCTTGCCGGATGCCAATATAAAGCCGAGCCGATGCCAATGGCCGCTTACAACGTTTATTCGAGCTACGGCGAAAAGCTTCCTGGAAAATATCTGCTGTTTATAGACTCGACCGTGCTAAATAGATCGATCAAGCCTTCGGATCTAAATTGCGCTGCTCACAGCTACCCGATCGATATGCGAAGCGGTTTCTCTGGATCTGTCCGCAAGACGCTGGAAACTCTGGTCGCAGAACTTGAGATCGTCGATCAACCAGTCGATGCCGCTGGCCTCGCGGAGCGCAAGAGCCGTGGCATGATCGTGGTCAAAGGCGAAGAGTTAAACGCTCGACTGCGGGTCGTACCGGTTTTTTGGTCTGCCGGCATAGAAACTGATGTCGACCTTGTTGCTTCGATAATTGTTGATGGTCGAAACGGTCGATTGCTCGGTTCAACCGTGGAGGGTCAGGGGAATGCACAAGGCGATGCCGGTGTTCTCTGCGAGGGCGGCGCAAAATCGCTAACGGAGTCCGCGGAAAAGGCACTGAAACAAGCAGTAGGTCGCCTCGGCGAAGCCCTGACCAATTCGGAACGGGTTCGTAACGGCGTTTGACGCAAAATGTATCCGTTCGTCTGGATCTCCCAAGTTACTCCAATCGGACGCCCGACACAAAGTTCAGCAGCAGCGCCTGCGTCCAGGCCTCGAACACGCCCTAACAGCGTTTACGACTGTCGCGCTTTATGCTGAACAGGTCACACTGTGGGAACCGACGCAGCAAGATGGCCGGACGACTTTGAGCAACACAGGACCCGAGCATGACTCCACCACTGCCGAAACGAAACGAGCCGTTCCGGGCTGGTGAAACCGCACTGCTCTTGGTCGACATGCAGCGCGTCTGGCTGGAGCCCGGCGCCGATCCGGCGCATCCGGAGCGCGGTCCCGAGCATTATTTCTACCGGCAGACGGCGTCGCAGACGATTCCCAACCAGCAGCGCCTGCTGGCGGCGGCGCGGGCCAACGGCGTCGAGGTGATCCACACCATCATCCAGAGCCTGACCGAAGACGGCCGCGACCGCTCGCTCGACCACAAGCTGACGCCGATCCACATCGCGCCGAGCCGGCCGGAGGGCCTGCCGGTGCCGTCGCTGGCTCCGGTCGGCGACGAGATCATGCTGCCGAAGACATCGTCGGGCGTCTTCAACTCGACCAACATCGACTATGTCCTGAAGAACCTCGGCGTGCGTTATCTGATCGTCGCCGGCATCATGACCGACCAGTGCGTCGACATGGCGGTGCGCGATGCCGCCGATCGCGGCTACCTAGTCACTTGCGTATCGGACGCCTGCGCCGCCGCCTCGCAGGAACGCCATGACGACGCGCTCAAGGCCTTCGGCGGCTATTGCTGGGTCGCCGACACCGCCATCGTTACTGCCCGTTTCGAAGCCTTGGGAAAAACTGCATGACATCGACCGTCGAACCGCTCGTTGCCGTCGTCACCACCGACCTTTCGGCGATCACGCGCGGCCGCTCCGTCGTCGAAAGCAGGCTGCAGACGATCGCCGCGACCGGTGTCGGCTGGCTGCAGGCCAATCTGTCGCTGACGCCGTTCAACTCGATCGTCGATCCCAATCCCTGGGGCTCGTCAGGCGATGTGCGGCTCGTTCCCGATCTCAACGCGCGGTTTCGCACGGCGCTGACCGGATCGGCGACGACTTTCGATATGGTCGCCGGCAACATCGTCGAACTCGACGGCAGCCCGTGGGTCGGCTGCACCCGGACCATGCTGAGCGATGCGCTGGCGCAGTTGAAGGCGGCGACCGGACTTTCCGTCATCGCCGCCTTCGAGCATGAATTCCACATCGAGGGCGACTTTGGCCCGGCTCATTCGATGTCGTTGGCAGCACTGCGCCGCACCGACCCGTTTGCCGCCAACCTGATGGCGGCGCTGGCGGAAGCCGGTGTCGCGCCCGAAGTGGTGATCGCCGAATTCGGCACCGACCAATTCGAGGTGACATGCGAGCCAGCCGATGCGCTTGCCGCGGCCGATCGCGCAGTCGCCATCCGCGAGATCACACGCGAAGTCGCGCGGACTGCCGGGTGGCGGGCGAGCTTCGCGCCCAAGATCGCTCCCGATGCCGTCGGCAACGGCGTCCACATCCATTTCAGTTTCGTCGACGAGGCCGGCAAGCCGGTGACCTACGACCCGGCCCAGCCGGGCGGCCTTTCCAGTCGGGCCGCTTCGTTCTGTGCCGGCGTGCTGCGCCACCTGCCCGGCATCACCGCCATGACGGCGGCGAGCGTGTCGTCCTACTACCGGCTGAAGCCGCATAGCTGGAGCTCGTCCTACACCTGGCTTGCCGACCGCGACCGCGAGGCGAGCCTGCGCATCTGCCCGATGGTGACAATCGGCGGGCGCGATCCGGCGCGGCAGTACAACATCGAATACCGGGCGGCGGACGCCACCGGCAATCCCTATTTGTCGCTGGCGGCAATCGTGCGCGCCGGGCTGGAGGGGCTGAAGGCCAAGCTGCCGGCGCCGCCGCTGGTCGCTGGCGACCCGACGCAGATGAGCGTTGCCGAGCGCAAGAAGCTAGGGCTCGTGCGGCTGCCGGAAACGCTGCCTGCGGCACTCGACGCGCTGGTCGCCGACAATACCGTGACCGGATGGTTCGCGCCGGTGTTCGTCGAGACTTTTGTCGGCCTCAAGCGGCATGAGACCGAGCGCCTCGCCGGGCTTGATCCAGTGGCTGTCTGCGACCTCTACCGGACGCTGTACTGATGGCTGAGCCGGTTGCCAACGCCATCCAACCTGAAGGTTGGCCACCAGCGGTCGAAGCGATCAACGAAACGGGGCGTTCCGATATCGTTCTGATATGCGAGCACGCGTCCAATCACATCCCGGCCGAGTATGCGCGGCTCGGTCTCGACAGCAGCCATTTGCAGCGCCATATCGCCTGGGACATCGGCGCCGCCGAAGTGACTCGCGCTCTGTCGAAGCTGCTCGATGCTACAGCCTTCCTCAGCTCCTATTCGCGGCTTTTGATCGATCTCAACCGGCCGCTTGGTTCCAGCGGCAGCATTCCGGCGCTGTCGGAGGACACCGGCATCCCCGGCAATGTCGGCCTCGATCTGGAGGAGCGAAGCCGGCGTGCCGAAATCATGTTCGCGCCGTTTCATGACCGCGTCGCCGCCCACCTCCACGACCGGGCGAAGCAGGGCAGACCGACGCGGATCGCGACGATCCACTCCTTCACGCCGGTCTTTCTCGGCATTGCGCGGCCCTGGCACGCCGGCGTGCTTTACGATCGGGCAATCGAGTTCGGCCAGGCAGTGCTCGCCGGCCTGCGCGCCGATAGTGCGCTCAACGCCGCGGCAAACGAGCCTTACGTGATCAGCCGCGACGGCGACTACGCCATACCCGTCCATGGCGACGATCGCGGCATTCCCGCGGTCCTCATCGAGATCAGGCAGGACCTGCTGGCGGGCCGCTCCGGCATCGAGGAATGGGCGAAGCGGCTGGCCGCTGCGTTGCCGGCGCAGCAGACAAAGGCGTTGTGACCAAGCTCGGCTGGTCGAGCGCAACGCGAGAGCCGAGCCGTCGATGAAAAGCCTCCACCCGTCCTCAGGAGAAGATTTCCGCCAAGTCTTCGACGCTGGTGCCTTCCTTGACCTGGCGCAGCTCGACATAGCTGACTGCCGGGGCAATCGACGTCACAATGGATACGATCGCTGTCACCAGGGCGCCAAGAAATATGCCGGTGGTTAGGCCAAAGACCATGATCGCACGGCTGAGCACGGCCTGGATCAGCACCACAGCTATGAACAGGACAATCCAGAATCCGAACAGAGCCCAGCGGCTTCCTTTGGTAAGTTCCCGGCTGCGCTTCATGCTGCCGAAGACCCCCAGTCTTTCCTGAACCAAAACAGGCACAGCGACAGACCAACGAAGCCACAATATGATGCCGGGAACGAGCAGAAGCATCGCGCCGGCGGCGGCGCCGAGGCTCACCAGCAGCGCGATGCCTATTACCGGCAGCAGGAGGGAGATTGCCGTCTTGAGGCAATCGCCAATCAATGGTCGCTTGCCGTTCAGATCCTCGATCGCGGCACGCACCAGCGCCGCCTGCAGGATTGCCGACAGTGTCATGGAAACCAACACGCCAACGATCGTGGCAGTGATTCGTTGGGCTGAGAACTCCGGAACGCCAGCCTCGACGTTGGTCGCCCATTTCCAAATCCAAAGCTGGTAAAGGAGCGTAGGCAAGCCTGAGAACAGCATGGCCAATCCAAGGCAAAGCACTGGATTGCGGCTGATGACAGCGAAGCTGTCGTTGAAAACCCTGCCGATGCGAAATTTGTTCGGCCGTTCCAGTGTCACTGATGTCATGATGCTTTCCCCCTGCCTCACCGCCACATGGCTGGCGGCCCCCTGGTAAATCTGCCAAGATTGGCGGTCGCCGTCCAGCCCACTTGCAATTGTTCCGCTGCATTGTCAGTGTCGGCTGGGAACCACAGGTTGCAGGGGAGCGGGTGGCGGTGGCACAGCCAGGCACAGCGGAAGCCGAACGGCTGACCAATCTGCACAAGCAGCTGATCGCCGACGAGTCGATCCAGTTCGACCTGCCGGCCTATGTACCGCCGAAGCCGCCCGAGTGGCTGAAGCCGCTGCAGGATTTTTTGTCGTGGCTCGGCCCCTACATGATCTATCTGTTCTGGGGGGCGGTGATATCGGGCGTCGCAATCATCCTGCTTTTGGTCTTCCTCGAGGTGAAAGGCATCGCCTGGCGGCTGCCGTGGCAGCGCGCTCGGCCCGAAGTCGAAGACGAAGAAACCTGGCGCCCAGACGCCGGCGCCGCGCAGATCCTGCTGTCGCAAGCGGATGCGCTGGCCGCACGCGGCGACTATGACGAGGCGGTTCACCTTTTGCTTCGGCGCAGCGTCGCCGATATCGCCGGCCGGCTGCCGGACTTCCTGCGCCCGTCGCTCACCGCGCGCGACATCGCCAATGCCCCTTCCCTGCCAGGAAGGGCACGCCATGCGTTTACCGAGATCGCCCGCATTGTCGAGGCGGCGCTGTTCGCGCGCCGGCCGGTCGGCGCTGATGGCTGGCGGCAAGCACGCGGCGCCTATGAACGGTTCGCCTTCCGGGATGCCTGGACGTGAGTGCACCGGCGGTCGAGGCACAGGAGCCGTTCAATCGAAAGACACTGTTTTGGGGGATTTTCGCCAGCCTGCTTGCGGCAGCCGGTTTCTTCCTGCTGTCCACCTACGCCCCCGATTTCCGGCAACCCGGCAATGGCGGCGCCACGCCGCTGTCGAAAAGCGGCGTCGGCTACGCCGGTCTGGCGGAATGGCTGCGGCTCACCGGCGAAGCGCCCTTGATGGCGCGGACCGAGGACGATCTCGGCACCGACATGCTGCTGATCGTCACCATCTCGCCCGACAGCGATCCGGAGGCGCTCGACCACATCCTGAAACTTCGCCAGGACCAGAACACGCTCTTCGTGCTGCCCAAATGGCAGATCCTGCCGCTCCAGGGGCATGAAGGCTGGAACATGAAATTCGGGCGATTGCCCGGGTCGGTGGTGAACGAATGGCTTGGGCGGATAGCCGATGCAAAGATCGGTGCCGGCCAGAGCACGGCAAAGCAACTGGACATCGAAGGCAACATGGTTGCCGCACCCGAAGAATTGCAGTGGGTGGCCGACAAGTACCCTCTCATCGCAGCCGGCAATGACAAGGCTGTGCTTACCGAACTAGACGACAAGCCGTTCTATATCCTGACCGACCCCGACCTGATCAACAACGCCGCCCTCAAGGATCCCGACAAGGCAGCAGCCGCGCTCGGGCTGATCGCCTTGCTCCAGCCGGACGACGGGCCGGTGATGTTCGACCTGACGCTGCATGGCGCGGGGCGAAAGTATGATCTGGCCAAGCTTCTGGTCGAGCCGCCGTTCCTGGCGCTGACACTGACGATCCTGATCGCCGCGGCGCTGGCGTTCCTGCATGGCCTTGGCCGGTTCGGCCCGCCGCGCGCCGACCAGCGTGCGATCGCCTTCGGCAAGCGTGCGCTGGTCGATACGACGGCGATGCTCATGCGGCGGGCCGGCCGGCTGGACGAACTGGGAGGCCGCTATGCGGCCTTGATGCGGGTGCGCGCCGGCGCGCTGCTCGGGGCACCGCATGGGTTGCAAGGCAAAGCGCTCGACCACTGGCTCGACTCTCGCGATAAGGAGCAAGCCGGCGGCTTCACGACGCGTTCGCAAGCCGCCGGCGAGGCGAAGAACCTGACGCAGATGCAACAGGCAGCAGAACGGCTGCACGACTGGACGGCAAGGAGGCTCGGTGAACGTCGATGATGTGAAGGCCCTGGCGACACGGATCAGGGAAGAAGTGGCCAAGGCGATTACCGGGCAGCACGATACGGTCGACCTGATGCTGACCGCCTTGTTTGCGGGCGGGCATATCCTGCTCGAAGGTCCGCCCGGCACGGCCAAGACCATGACCGCACGCTGCTTCGCCCAGGCGCTTGGGATCGCCTACGGGCGGATCCAGTTCACGCCGGACCTGATGCCCGGCGATATCGTCGGGTCGAACATCTACAACTTCCAGACGGGGCAGTTCACGCTGACGCGCGGTCCGATCTTCTGCGATCTCCTGCTTGCCGACGAAATCAACCGCACGCCGCCCAAGACGCAAGCCGCACTGCTCGAGGCGATGCAGGAGCATGCGGTCACGTTCGACGGCACCACGCATTCGCTCGGTCGCAATTTCATGGTCGTCGCGACCCAGAATCCGATCGAGCACCAGGGCGTCTACCCACTGCCCGAGGCGCAGCTCGACCGCTTCCTGTTCAAGCACCGCGTCAGCTATCCCGGCCCCGAGGAAGAACGGGCCATCATCGTCCATCACGGCGGCGGCTCCGCCTCGCACGACATCGCGCAATATGGCATCAAGGCACAGACTAACCGCGAGACGCTGCAGGAGGCCCTTGAAATCGTCGGCTCCGTCACCCTCGTCGACGATGTCGTCGGCTACATAGCGGCGCTGGTTCGGGCTACGCGCGAAAATGCCGATTTGGAAGTCGGAGCCAGCCCCCGCGCGGGCGCCATGCTGGCGCGGGCGGCGCGTGCCAGGGCGGCACTGGACGGACGCGCCTACGTGATCCCCGACGACGTCAAGGCGCTGGCAGTGCCGGCGCTGCGTCATCGCGTCATCCTTTCGCCTGCCGCCCAGATCGATGGCCGTCTGGTCGAGCAGATCGTCTCCGACCTGGTCGACCAGACGGAAGCACCACGTTGATCTATCCCAGCGGCCGAGCGGTATGGGCAGCGGCGGCCGGCGCCGTGCCGGCCTTCCTGGTCGCGCTGGCACTGCCGTCGTTCTGGTATCTGGGATTGCTGTGGAGCTGCCTGCTGCTTGCCTTCCTGGCGGTGGATGCCGCGGCCGGACGCGGGCGGGCATCGCTGAATGCCAGCATCGATGCGCCGCAGCAGGTCGGTGTCGGCGGCGAGTTCGGCGTGCAAATCGCCGCCCGTCACTCGGGACCGCGCGCAGCGGAGGCTCGCGTCGGGTACGATGCGCGTCTGGTGCCGGTGAGCGGCAGCGGCGGCGCCTTGCTTCCAACCGCCGGAGGTTCGCTCGACCTCCGCTTCCAGGCGCTGCGGCGCGGCGTCGCCAGCTTCGACCGTCTCTGGGTGCGCTGGCGCGGGCCGTTCGGGCTGGTCTGGAACCAGGTGGTGCTGCCGGTGGAAAGCAAGGTTGCGGTGCTGCCCGACGTCAGCAGCGCCCGCGGCGAGGCGATCACCCTGCTGCAACATGCGGCGCTTGCCGAAGGCCATGCGCAGCGCCGCGCCGGTCAAGGCCGCGAGTTCGACGCACTCAAGGATTACCAGCCGGGCATGGGCCGGCGCATGATCGACTGGAAGCGCAGCGCCCGCCACGGCAAGCTTTTGGCGCGCGAGTTCCGCGTCGAGGAGAACAACAACATCGTGCTGGCCATCGATAGCGGACGCCTGATGTGCGAGCCGGTCGACGGTGTGCCGAAGGTGGACCGGGCGGTGACGGCCGCCTTGCTGTCGGCATTCATCGCGCTGAAGGGCGGCGACATGGTCAGCCTGTTCGGCTTCGATGCAAGGCCGCGCGTTTCAAGCGGGGCGGTACGCGGCCCCGCCAGCTTTGCGATGATCCAGAAACGGGCCGCCGAGATCGACTATTCCAGCGAAGAGACCAACTTCACCCTGGCGTTGACGACGCTGGCGGCGAGGCTTGACCGCCGCTCGCTGGTCATCATCTTCACCGATTTCGTCGATCCGATCAGCGCGGAATTGATGCTGCGCACCGTGGGCCGGCTCACCGAACGGCATCTCGTGCTGTTCATGATGATGAAGGACACCGAACTGGAGGGCCTGGCCGACATGCCGCCACGCTCCGGCGAGGACGTTGCCCGCGCGGTTGTCGCCGGAGGGCTCTTGCGCGAAAGGCAGGTCGTCATCGGCCGGTTGCGCCTGCTCGGCGCCCATGTGATCGAAGCCGACCACAACCGGCTGGGTCCTGCGCTGGTCGAGCGTTATCTGCAGTTCAAGCAGGAGGATTTGCTGTGACGGCGCCAGTACCCGGCAATGCGGTACGCGGCGATGCGGTACGCCAGTCTCTGGCCAGCTTCCGCCGCGAGCGCGAGACCGACTGGAAGGCATTCGAGGCACTGCTGGCGCGTGTCGAGAAGCGTGCGCCGCGGACGCTTTCCGAAGAGGAGCTGCTGTCGCTGCCGCTGCTCTATCGATCGGCGCTGTCTTCTCTTTCGGTGGCGCGGGCGACATCGCTCGATAATGCGCTGGTCGGCTATCTCGAGGCGCTGTCGTTGCGCGGTTATTTCTATCTCTATGGCGCACGCCGCGGGCTGCGCCAGCGCCTCGCCGATTTCTTCCTGCACGACTGGCCCGAAGCCATTCGCGACCTGTGGCGCGAGACATTGACGTCGGTCGCGCTGATGGTGATCGGCATTGGTGCAGGCGCCTGGCTGGTGGCATCCGACAAGAGCTGGTTCGACGCGATCATCCCGCCCGGCCTGGCAGGAGGCCGCGGCCCCGACACCTCGGCCGAACTGCTGCGCGGCATGCTTTATGATGGCGACAATGGCTTTCTCTCAGGCTTTGCCGCCTATCTGTTCACGCACAACGTCCAGGTCGCAATCCTGGCCTTCGCCCTTGGCTTCGCCTTCGCGGTGCCGACGGTACTGCTGATGCTGTTCAACGGCTGCATGATCGGGGCGTTGTTCCAAGTCTATTGGTCCAAAGGGCTTGGCATGGAGCTTGGCGGGTGGCTGGCCATCCACGGCACCACCGAATTGTTCGCAATCTCTTTGGCCGGCGCGGCCGGTATGCGCATCGGCACCAGCATCGCCTTTCCCGGCGAATTGACACGCATGGCGGCAGCGGCTCGCGCCGGACGCATCGCCGCGAACGCCATGGTCGGGGTCTCGATCATGCTGCTGTTTGCCGGGCTGCTCGAGGGCATTGGCAGGCAGACCATCACCAGCGACGTCACGCGCTACGCCATTGGCGGTGGCATGCTGGTGCTGTGGATCGGTTACTTCTATCTGTTCCGGGCGGTGCGGCATGGCGATCGTTAAACGCGCCGCCTTCGCGGCTATACGGCCGCTGATCACGCCCGAAGGCGTCGATCTCCGGATTAGGCTCGCCGACGCCGGCACGCGGGCCTCCGCCTTCCTACTCGACATCGTGTTCATCGCCGTGGCTGCAATCGTGATCACGATCGTCGCGCTGTTCGGGGTGGGAGGCCTTGGCAGCGAGGGATTTCAGCCGCTCTTCGTCGTTTGGATCATCCTGATCTTCTTTCTGCGCAACGCCTACTTCATCGTCTTCGAAGCGGGCCGGCGCGCGGCTACGCCCGGCAAGCGGATCGTCGGCATCCGGGTCGCGTCCCGCAGCGGCGACGGCCTGTCGATCGACCAGGTCATCGCCCGCAACCTGATGCGCGAAATCGAGGTGTTCTTGCCGCTCTCGATCATCGCCGGACGCAGCGGGACTGACCTTGCCGACACGCTGACGACGGTGTTCGGACTGGTGTGGACGCTGCTGTTTGCCTTGTTCCCGCTGTTCAATCGAGACCGCATGCGGATCGGCGACCTGTTGGCGGGAACCTGGGTGGTCGAGGCACCGAAGCGCGCGTTGCTGGAAGATTTGTCGGCCCGGCAGGATCCGGCGGCCGGCGCCTTCCGGTTCAGCCACGCCCAGCTCGACGCCTACGGGATTGCCGAACTCCACAAGCTCGAGGAAGTGCTGCGCCGCGACGACTATTTCGCACTGCGGACGGTGGCCGAAACAATCGGACGCAAGATCGGCGCGGCACCACAAGCCCATGACGCACGCGCGTTCCTGACGGCGTATTATGGGGAGTTGCGGGCACATCTCGAACGCAAGCTCCTGCTGGGCAACCGCAGGGCTGACAAGCACGCGCGGTAGCAGTTGCCGAACAGGCCCACCTAGCGAGAAGCGTCGGTGCTGCCCCTCATCCGCCTGCCGGCACCTTCTCCCCGTATAGTGACGGGGAGAAGGGGAGATGCCGCGGCGCGAGCGGCTATTCCGCAACGCTGCCAATTAGCGAAACCGTTTGCGATAGCGCCTTTCTCCCCGTCACTATACGGGGAGAAATGCCCGGCAGGGCAATGAGGGGCGACGCCGACGAACCTGATGAGCCCCTCTCATGAGGCCGGTTCAAATACCCCGTGCCCTACCCCACCCACTTCTCATAATCGGACACCAACAGGTGCAGCGGTGCTGTGTCCTCGTCGATGTCCGCGAAGCGGCCGATCGGCTCGCGGAAAACGTTGTCGGTGAGATCGTCGTTGACTGTCGAGACCTCGCCGATCAGCACGTCCTTGCCTTCGGCCCAGAAGGCGTGCCAGACACCCGGCAGCAACGTGACGCTCTGGCCCGGGTCGAGCTTTAAGAACCCACCCGCAGGCAGCCTGTGAATGGTTCCGTCGACAGGCACGGTTACTTCGGCCTTCGGATCGATGCCGCCATCGCGATCGTGCATGAACAGCTCCAGCACCAGTTTGCCGCCGCCTCGGTTGATGATGTCTTCGGCCTTGATGTTGTGGCGGTGCATCGGCGACAGCTGATCCTTGCGCGAGATCATGATCTTCTCGGCATAGAGCATGCCCATGCCCTTCTTCATGTCCTCGTAGCGGCCGTTGCGAACGGTGAACAGGAACAGGCCGAGCTCGTCGAATTTCTCCTGGCCGTAATCGGTGATGTCCCAGCCGAGCCGGGAGGAGAAGATGGCCGCCGAATCCTGCCGGTGCGCCTTCATCTCTTCCGGGGTCCAGTAGGCGAAGGGCGGCATGATGTAGCCGAACGAACGGATGAAGGCGTCGGCGTCGCGGATGATGTCGTTGATGGCGGAGCGTTTCATGTCGTGGTTCCTTCTTCAGGCGGCGCCTACAGCGCATAACCGAACACCGATCCGGTGTCGACGTAAACCGCATTCTGGCCTCATGACATCGGCGACGATCAGGGCCATAAGTCCCGACAAATTCCCAAAGGTGACATTCCATGCGCAGCATAGACGACCTCGATACGCCGGCGATCCTGATCGACGCCGGCCGCGCCGAAGCCAATATCGCGCGGGCGCAGGCCCATGCCGACCGGCACGGGCTGAAGCTCCGGCCACACATGAAGACCCACAAGCTACCCTACTGGGCGAAGAAGCAAGTCGCGGCCGGCGCCATCGGCATTACCTGCCAGAAGATCGGCGAGGCCGAGATCATGGCCGATGCCGGACTGACCGACATCTTTCTGCCCTACAATATCCTCGGGCGGGCCAAGCTGGAGCGCCTCAAGGCGCTGCACGGCCGCGTAACCCTGTCGGTGACGACCGACAGCATGGACACGCTGATGGGACTTGCCGCCACCTTTACCGATCCCGGCCACCGCCTGCCGGTGCTGGTCGAATGCGACACCGGCATGGGCCGCTGCGGTGTGCAGTCGGCCGGCGAAGCAGTCGCGCTGGCGAGCGAGATCGGCAAGGTCCGGGGGCTCGTCTTCGGCGGCTTGATGACCTACCCGGGGGCGGGCCGCGCCGCCGAGACCGAGGCGTGGCTCGCCGATGCGCAGCAAGCACTTGCCGCAGCCGGCCTTGCCTGCGAGCGCATCTCCAGCGGCGGCACGCCCGATATGTGGCGCTCGGGTGAGCATTCCGTCGTCACTGAATACCGCCCCGGCACCTACATTTATCTCGACCGCTACCAGGTCGCCAAAGGCGTCGGCAGACTCGACGATTGCGCGCTGACCGTGCTGTCGACTGTGGTCAGCCGTCCAACGCCGACGCGCGCCATCCTCGACGCCGGCAGCAAGGCCCTGTCCAGCGACACGCTGGGACTCGCCGATTTCGGCGAGCTGCTGGGCATTTCAGGCGCAAGGGTGACCAGCCTCAGCGAAGAGCACGGCAACGTCACGCTTTCGGGTGGCGCCGAGCTTGGCATCGGCGAGCGCGTGCGCGTCGTGCCCGACCATTGCTGCGTCGTCACCAATCTGTTCGACGAGGTACATCTGATCGAAGGCGACAAGGTGATCGAGACGCTGCCGGTCAAGGCGCGCGGGCGGATGGCTTGATCCTGTCGGTTGGCTAACGCTCGGCTTGTCTCGCGGCAACCCGGCGCATCGAAATGACGCGGCGGCGCCGGATCTCGGTCCGCATTGCCATCAGGTGCAGCGCAAAGAACAGGACTGTGAAGCCGACTGCCATGACCAGAAGAGGCCACAACAGGCTCGGGTCGATGGTCGGGCCGCCGAGACGGAACACCGAAGCCGGCTGATGCAGCGTGTTCCACCAGTCGACCGAAAATTTGATGATCGGAATGTTGATGAAGCCGACCAGGGTGATGATGGCGGCGGCCCAGGCGGCACGCCCGGCATCGTCGAGCGCGCGGGTCAGGGCGATAATGCCGAGATACATCAGGAACAGGATGAAGACCGAGGTCAGCCGGGCGTCCCACACCCACCAGGTGCCCCACATCGGCTTACCCCAGATCGAACCGGTGATCAGCGCAAGGGCGGTGAAGACGGCACCGATCGGTGCCGCCGATTTCAGCGCCACGTCGGCCAGCGGATGGCGCCAGACCAGCGTGCCAAGCGCGGAGACCGCCATCAACGTGTAGCACATCATGGCAAGCCAGGCGAAAGGCACGTGGATATACATGATGCGCACGGTGATGCCCTGCTGGAAGTCCTCAGGCGCCGTGAAGCTCATATAGAGACCGACAGCGAGGACGATGGCGGCGACGCTCGCCAACCACGGCACGACCTTGTCGGCCAGCCCGACGAACCGCGTTGGGTTGGCAAGGTCCATCCAGCCGGAGAGGCGTGAAGTCGTGTCGCTCATGCGGCTTTACATAGACCGCCGGCGGAGTTGCGGCAACCACAGCGGCGCGCCTTCCCTTCTCCCCCCTTGAGGCCTTTGCAGAGAAGGCGCATAGATATGCGATTTGAGAGATATATGCTTTTTTGAGCGCCGAGAGCGCTGCCTGGGCGTTCAGCGAGGCAATTTTTCAGGATAATCGGCTGATCCGGCCGATTATGGACGGACTCCTGCTTATGCCGGCTTCTCGCCTGGCGGATGGAGGGCACCGACCATGCGGCGCAGGTTGTAGGCGCAGGCGGCCAGCATGCACTGCGTGCGGTTGGCGGCGAGGTTGAAGAAGCGCAGGCGCCGCATGGCGTAGCTCTCCTTGAACACGGCGAAGGGCCGCTCGACCGCCGCTCGCACCTTGGCGATCAGCTGGTTGCGCCGCTTCTGGCGCGGCGGCAACTCGGGATGATGTTTGTTGGGCCGCCGCATCAGGCGGTCCTTGATGCCTGCCTCGACCAGCCGGGCATGTCTGGCGTGGGTATAATAAGCCTGATCGCCATAGACCGCCTTTTCATCGCCGCTGATCAGTGCGTCGGCCGGCTCGGTATCGGTGACCGAGGCTTCGCTCACCTCGACGCGCCGGATCAGCGTATGATCCTGGTCGACGCCGATGTGCATCTTGTAGCCGAAGGTGCTCTTCTTGCCCTTCTTGCCCCAGCGCGCATCCTTGTCCACCGATGGCTTGACCGGGCCCTGATGGCCCTTCTTGGGCTGTTTCGGCGGGCGGCCGCGAGCTTGCAGGAATGAGGCATCGACCAGCGTGCCGCGCTTGACGATCAGGCCCTTGTCCTCAAGCTGGCGGTTGATCTCCTCGAACACCTTGTCGATCAGCCGCTCGCGCGTCAGCTCCTCGCGGAAGCGCCACAGCGTCGAATGGTCGGGCGTGCGATCCGAAAGGCTGAAGCCGGCAAAGCGGCGGAACGACAGCCGGTCGCGGATCTGCGCCTCAAGCGCCGGATCGCTCAGCCCATGCCATACGCCCAACAAAAGGCAGCGCATCAGCACTGGCGCCGGATAGCTGGCCGTGCCCGGCCCGGCTCCGCTGCGTGCGCCCAGAAGCGCCTCGATCGGACCCCAGTCGATCTCCTTCGCAACAAGATCGAAGATTGTCTCGTCCGACGAGGCCAGGCCGTCCGCCAAGCTCAATTGACCAAGCACACGATCAACCATCCGCGAATCTCCCGTAGCGACCAACACTACAGAATCACCAATCAGATTCTGTGCAAAGGCCTCCCCTTGCGGGAGAAGGTGGATCGGCGCGCAGCGCCGAGACGGTTGAGGGGTGCTGGACGGAGTGAGGCGCCAATGATCCTATCTGCCGTGCGCCGAAATCCGGATTTTGGATGAAGATTTGCGCCAAGTTGGAGCACCCCTCATCCGACCTCGCTTCGCGAGGCCACCTTCTCCCACGAGGGGAGAAGGCAAGCCGCGTTGCTCAGGCGGCTTCGTTCACCGGACGGCTGAGGCGGCGGACCTCCTCGTCGTTGAGCAGGCCGCCGGCGCGCAGCAGGCTGGCGAAGCGGCCGTTGCGCAGCGACAGTTCGGTGAACCCGCCCATCTCGACCACCCGCCCCTTGTCCATGAACACGACCAGATCGGCATCGCGAACGGTGGTCAGGCGGTGGGCGATGATGAAGGTGGTGCGGCCGCGCCGCAACTCGTCGATGGCGTCCTTGACGCGGTCTTCCGTCTCGACGTCGAGCGCGCTGGTCGCCTCGTCGAGAACCAGGATGGGCGCGTCCTTCAGCACGGCGCGGGCGATCGCGATGCGCTGGCGCTCGCCACCGGACAGCTGTCCGCCGCGCTCGCCGACGACCGTGTCATAGCCCTCGCATTTCGACAGGATGAAATCCTGGGCGGCGGCGGCATTGGCCGCAGCATGGACCTCGTCATAGGTCGCCTCCGCACGGCCGACGCGGATGTTGTCCTCGATCGAGCGGTTGAGCAGGCCGGCATCCTGGAAGACGGTGGCGATCGAATGGCGCAGCGACTTGCGGGTCACCGTGCGGGTGTCGATGCCGTCGATCAGGATACGGCCGCTGGACGGGGTGAAGACGCGCTGCAGAAGGTTGATGAGCGTCGTCTTGCCGGCGCCCGTCGGGCCGACGATGGCGACGGTCTGGCCGGCCTGGACCTCGAACGACGCGTCGTCGACG
The DNA here is from genome assembly GCF_055811175.1 of Mesorhizobium sp. WSM4828. Lineage (NCBI taxonomy): Bacteria > Pseudomonadati > Pseudomonadota > Alphaproteobacteria > Hyphomicrobiales > Phyllobacteriaceae > Mesorhizobium > Mesorhizobium sp. WSM4828. Next base: position 20,431 of record NZ_JBVVQK010000034.1, read on the forward strand.
CCCTGCCCGGAGTTGCCGAACTCGAAGCAGACATTCTCGAAACGCACATGACCCGTGACGTTGACGAGCTCGCGCAGCCCATCGGGCTCGGCGGCATCGGAAGCGGAGTCCTCGAGATGGTAGAATTCCTCGAGCTTGGCGCGTGCCTCGGAAATCTGGTTGGCGAAAGCCGACATCTGGTCGAGCCGGGCAATCAGCAGCGTGGCAAAGCCGGTAAAGGCGATGACGTCGCCGATGCGCAACTGGCCGTGCGTCACCAGATAGGCGCCAATCAAGAGCACCACCATCATCGAAATCGTCGACGACAGGCGGTGCAGCGCGTTGGCCATCGCCCACCAGTCGAGCACGGGATTCTGTGCGTCGAGCAGGTTCTTGACGTAACGCTTCAGCGCCTCGGTCTCATGGCCGATGCGGTTGTAGCTTTGCAGCACGGCGACGTTGCTGACCGAGTCGGTCACATGCGCAAACACCTTGTGGTAATGCCGCTCAACGGCCGCCTGGCCTTCCTTGGTGCGCCGCATCACCAGCCGCCCGATGCCGACATAGAGCGCGCCAAGCGCCAGCAGCACCATCGACATGCGGATATCCATGCTGAGCGCGGTGGGCACCAGCAGAACCAGCGCCACCGCGGTCGACAGATGCTGCCGCATGAATTCCAGCCAGAGGCTGAACAGGGTCTCGACCGCGCGCAGGAGCGTGTGCAGGGAATTGGAGGTGCCGCGCTGATGATGCCAGGCAAGCGGCATGGTGATCACGCGCTCGAACGACTGGCAAAGAACCTCGCTGCGCCGCTGGTGGGCAAAGCGGTCGGCGCCGCGCGCCACCAGCACGAAGGCGATGATGTTGAACGCGCCGAGGCCGGCCCACATTGCGAGTGTCGCGAATACCGAGCCGCGGTCCGAAATGGCATCGATCACCCGGCCGAACATGATCGGCTCGAGAATGGCGATAATGGCAAGCGCGACATTCGCCCCGCAGATAAACGCAACGCGTTTCCTGTCGGCAGCGAGATAACCAAGGGCTCGCCAGTAGATTTGCAGAAGTGACACTTCAGCTACTCCGCCAATTATTTATGGTGCAGTGCGTCATTTTTTGACTCGTATCGGTTGACGCGTCGCAAAACAATGCTCGTCTACCTCTTCCGTTCCCATTCCGCGAACAAAAGATGACGACGCTTCGAAATTTGCCGTGATCGTCTAACAGTTTGAGATAAAAGGTGAAATGTCAGCGTTGCGGCAAAATCATGGCAGCTGGAAAGCACTGCCACAATTTTAATCAGCAAGACCCTGGGCACGACGTCTAAAGTCGTGTGCAGGCATTCAGCAAGTTCAAAGGCAAATATAACCGATAGAGGCACTTGGAGCGCCCGTGCGTGCCCTGGGGAACCCTGAGCGACGCTCCAAGCCCTTGAATCTAGGTCGGTATTCTGACGACCACCTCGGCACTATCTCCGGCTTTTGGCTCGAAGGACGAAGATTTGGTCTTCGTGCCATTCACTTCAAGTGAGATGGCCCGGGCCTTTTTGTCGCGGACGACGCGTACTTTGATCTCGGCGCCCAGCATCTTCAGGGTTGCCGAATAGCCGTCCCAATGGCTGGGAAGTCTCGGCGTGAACTGGAGGCGCTGTCCGCGGCGCTCTATGCCGAGAATGCTCTCGACCGCAGCGCGATAAAGCCAGCCCGCCGACCCGGTATACCAGGTCCAGCCGCCTCGGCCGCCCTTGTCTTGCCCGGAATAAACATCGGCCGCGACGACGTAGGGTTCCACCCGGTAGCGCTCTGCCGCGTCTTCGTCGAGCGCATGGTTGACCGGATTGAGCATCGAAAGGCAACGGTAGGCATCGTCGGTGCGACCCATCTCGGCGAGCGCTATGACGAACCATGTTGCCGCGTGCGTGTATTGGCCGCCGTTTTCACGGACGCCCGGCGGATAGCTCTTGATGTAGCCCGGATCCTTTTCCGTCTTCGAGAAGGGCGGCGTGAACAGTTTGACGATGTTGAGGTCGTCGTCGACGAGCGCTTTCATCGCCTGCCCCATTGCAGTCGTCGACCGCGCCGGGTCGCCCTCGCCCGAAAGCACGCTCCAGGACTGGGCGATCGAGTCGATCTTGCACTCGTCCGATTTGCGCGAGCCGAGCGGCGTGCCGTCGTCGAAGCTGCCGCGCCGATACCACTCGCCATCCCAGGCGGTGCTTTCCAGCGCCCGCTTCAGCACCTCGGCGTGCTTTGTCCAGGCTTGCACGCGCTTGGCATCGCGCTCCGCCTTGGCGACAGCGGCAAAGTCGCCGAGCGTCTTCAGCAGGAACCAGCCCAGCCACACGCTCTCGCCCTTGCCGTGCTCGCCGACGCGGTTCATGCCGTCGTTCCAGTCGCCGCCGAGGATCAGCGGCAGCCCGGCAGGGCTGCTGCGCTTGACGGCAAGATCAAGCGCCCGCGCGCAATGGTCATAGAGCGAGGCTGTCTTCTTCGAGATTTCCGGGATGAAGAAAGCGTCGTGCTCGCCTTCTCCCAGCGCCTGCCCTTCGATGAAGGGCAGTTGCTCCTTCAGGATCGCGGTGTCGCCGGTCACCAGCAGGTAGCGGGCCGTGGCGTGGGCCAGCCAGACCACGTCGTCCGAGATCATGGTGCGGACACCGGCCTCGGTGCGCGGCAGCCACCAATGCTGCACGTCGCCTTCGGGGAATTGCCGCCGCGCCGCGTTGAGGATCTGATCGCGCGCCAGCCTGGGGTCATGCGCCAGCAAGGCCAAGGTGTCCTGCAACTGATCGCGGAAGCCGAAGGCACCGCTCGCCTGATAGAACGCAGAGCGGGCACGGATGCGGCAGGCCAGGCTCTGATAGGGCAGCCAGTGATTGACCATGGCGTCGAGGGCCTTGTCCGGCGTCTCGACCTGGATTGTGTCGAGAAAGCCGCGCCATGTGCGCTGGTTGTCGGCCAGCCGCTGATCGAAATCCCTGGAGCGATGGGTCTGCACCAGCGCGCTGGCCTCCGCGGGCGAGGCCGCGTCGCCGAGCAGCCAGAGCAGCGTGACGTCGCCACCGGCAGCGATGTCGATGTCGCGTGCGATGGCCGCGCAGGGGTCGTCGCCAGCCTCGACACGGCCCGACAGGCCGGCGCCGCTCAGCACGGCATGCGGAAACTCGCTCGTGCCTTGCCTGCCGATGAACTCGCCGCGGTCGGCGGTGACCGAATGCACCGCACCGTCGGCGGCCAGAAAGGCGATCCGCTCGCCGAAATCGAGCCCATAGGGATTTTGCGCCAGCAAGGCGCCGGTCGCGGCATCCCTCGACGGAACGATGCTTGCAGCGGTGCGCGAGCGATGGCCGCCAAGAACCCATTCCGCATAGGCATAGATACGCAGCCGCATCGGCACCGAACCCGAATTCTGGATGCGCAGCCGCGATATCTTCACCGGATCGACGGGATCGACGACATGGGTCAGGTCCATCGACAGCGGCCCGCGCTTTGAGCGGAACGTCGAAAAACCCTGCCCGTGCCAGGTTTCGTAGGTCATTGTCGGATCACGCACCACGGCAGCCATTGGCGAGAACGCCCTGCCACTGGCATGATCGTAGATATAGATGCCCTCGCCGGGCCGGTTGGTGACCGGATCGTTCGACCATGGCGTCAACTGATAGTCGCGGCTGTTGCGACTCCAGGTGAACGCAGCGCCTTCAGCCGAAATGTGGAACCCGAACGATGAGTTGGAGATGACGTTGATCCACGGCTGCGGCGTCGTGCGCCGGCCGGCAAGACGCACGACGTAGTGGCGTCCGTCGCCGTCGAAGCCGCCGAAACCGTTCCATTGGTCGAGCCCGCTGCCGTCGACGCGGCCCTCGATCAGTGCCTGGGCGGCAGATGCTTGCGACGTCGGCACCGGCAAGGACGGCTCGCGAAGCGCTGCAAGGTCTGCCGGCTGGAGGGCGGCGTCCCGCGCCTGCAGTGCCGCGGCCTCGGCGCGCTCGATCTGGTCGAAGATGGTGCCGTTGCGCGTATGCAGCACCACCCGAGCGACGGCGAGCAAGGTCCTGTAGGTCGTTTCCTCCATCAGATCGCGGCGCACCGCGAAAATGTGCTGGCGGGGTCCGAGCTCCTTGCCGCGCAGCCGGCTGTTTTCGCACAGCGTCTCGACCGCGCGCTGCAGGTCCTGCACGTAGGATGACGCCTGCTCGTTGACGACGACAAAATCGATCATCATGCCGCGAGCGCGCATGTATTCCTGGAAGCGAAGCGCCTGGGCGACGATCTCCAGATCGGCGACATCGGCGATCCTGACCAGGAAAATCGGAAAATCGCCGGATATGCTGGTCGGCCACAGGCTGGACTGCCTGCCGAGCCCGGAAACGATGGATTCGCCGGGAAGGCGCAGGAACGGATCGGGATAGATCAGATAGCGCGCCAGCTTCTGCACATTGGCGGCGTCGGACAGGCTGAGGCCAAGGTGCCGGGTCTGCACCTGCGAGCGCGTCCAGGCGAGCATCGCCTGGCGGGCGAAGCTTTCGGGATGGTCGAGCCGGGCGATGGCGGCATCCAATTCGGCGCGATGGGTACCGACGACGGTCCAGAAGGTCAGCGAAATCTTCTTGTTGGCCGGCACGCGCACCTGCCGGCGAAGCGAGGCGATCGGATCCAGGGTGAAGCCGGAATGGCCGCCAAGCTTGGCGCCGGGATCAAAGGCAGCCGCCTCGGTGATGGTGCGGCCGCGGCCGATGAAAGCGCGCCTGTCGGTTTCCGCCTCGGCGTCTCGCGCCGATCCAGACGGGTCGGTGACGAAATGCACCATGGTGACGTCGGGCTCGTCCTTCTCGCGCTTGCGTCTGGTGGCGAAGATCGCGCCGTTGTTCGGCGCGATCTCGGTCTCCACGAACATCTTCGAAAAGGCCGGATGGGCATTGTCCGAGGGCTCGGAGCCCAGCACCAGTTCGGAAAACGAGGTTACTTCGATATGCCGGTCGGCGGGGCCATCATTGTGGAGCGTCACCCGTCGGCCCTCACCATTGCCTTCCGAGATGACGATACACTCGACTTCCGAACGCAGCGATCCGATCGATTTGACGAAGCTCGCCTTGTCGTCGGAAAACAGCGTCTGCGCACGCTCGCCGGCGGCGCGCTTCGGCTCGGCGGTGGCCGACCACCAGTCGCCGTTGCTGGCGTCGCGCAGGAAAATATAGGAACCAAGGCGGTCCTCGGTCGGATCCGGCTGCCAGCGCGTGACGGCAAGTTCGCCCAAGCGGCTATAGCCGGAGCCGGTGGCGGTCACCATGACCGAGTAGCGGCCATTGGACATGACACTGGTCGAGCGCAGCGCCCTGAGCGGATCGAGCACGATGCGCGTATCCGGGCTTTCCAGCTCGGTCTCGTCCTTCGAGCGCTCGTCGGCCTCGGTCCTGACGGTCGCGGTCGGGATGTCGCGCGGCGCCCTTTCCTGCAGCAGCAATTCGGCCGACTCGATCACCGGATCGCTGTGGAAGCGGTCGCGCAGGCGCCCTTCGAAGATCGCATCGGCAACTGCGGCAATCGACATGCCGGAGTGGTGGGCCATGTAGTTGAGCACGACGGCGTGGTCGGTGCCCTCGGGGACGCGTTGCGGCGTGAAATCCACCGCGTCGTAAAAACCGTGCCGGCCCAGTGCGCCCAGCCGCCTCAGCCTGGCCAGGTTCTGCACGGATTCATGCGGCGTGAACTGCGCTGCCAGCACGGTCGCGTAAGGCGCGATCACCGTATTTTGGCCAAGGCCGCGCTTCAGGCCGAGCCCGGGCACGCCGAAATTGGTGTACTGATAGGTCAGCTCGCGGTCGCGCGCGTTGTAGGCCGCTTCCGAGATCCCCCAGGGAACGTTCTTCGAACGGCCATACTGGATCTGGCGCTTGATGATCAGCTTGCTGGTCTGGTTGAGAATGCTGCCTTGCGGCTCCTTCATCACCAGCGGCGGCATCAGATATTCGAACATCGAGCCGGACCAGGACATCAGTGCGCCCTGGAAGCCGATCTCAACGATCGGCCGGCCGAGCCGGAACCAGTGCTCGGTCGGCAAATCGCCCTTGGCGATGGCGAACAGGCTGGTCAGCCGCGCCTCGGAGGCCAAAAGGTCGTAGCAGCTTTCGTCGAGTTGATGCTCCTCGACCCGGTAACCGATCGACAGGAGCTTGCGCTCGGGCCGCATCAGGAACGAGAAATCCATCTCGAAGGCGAAACGGCGTGTGCGCTCGCGCAAGGTCAGAAGCTTGGCCCGCAATGCAGCGACGGCGTTTTCGTCGCTGTGCGCGTCGTGCACATGCGCCTCGCAGGTGGCTTCGAGCCTGGCCGCCCAATCGGCGATGGTGTCGCTCTGGGTCGATGCGGCCTCGGTGTGGATGGCTGTCGCGAGCTTGCGTATCTCGCCGGCCAGGACGGCCAGGTTGATGGTACGGATCGACGCCATCTCCGGCTGCGCCTTGATCAATTCGACCGCCCGCCGCATGCCGTCGAGACGGTCGGCGAGCCGCTGGCGCAAGGGCCGCAATTGACGCCGGTCGTCGGGCAGTTCCTCAAGGCTTTCGTCGAGGATGGTGACGGTGTCGAGGATGCCTTCGAAGTCGCCCTGCACATGCACCGACGGCGCTTCGGCCCATTCGGCGCAGGCAGCGGCCACGGCCACCAGATGGCCGGCGAGATTGCCGCTGTCGACGGCAGAAATGTAAAGCGGATAGAGCGGCTTCAGGGTCGTCGTGTCATACCAGTTGAAGAGATGGCCGCGGTCGCGCGGCATGCTCTCGATGGTCGACATGGTCGCGTCGATGCGGTTGACGGCGTCGGAGAGGCTGATCCAGCCGAAATCGCGCGCCGAAATCACCGACAGCAGGTAGACGCCGATATTGGTCGGCGAGGTGCGGGGCGCCACAACGGGGGCCGGGCTTTCCTGGAAATTATCCGGCGGCAGATGGTGATGCTCGGCCGTCACGAAGGTCTCGAAATAGTGCCATGTACGCCGCGCCACGGTGCGCAGCGCGTGGATGTCGGCGGCCGATATGCGCAGGCGGTCCTCGGTTTCGGCCGAACGGCTGATCCAGCAGGCGATGGCGGGCGAGCCGATCCAGAACAAGGCAAAGAAGAAGGCCACGAAGGCGCCGGTGGAATCGGCCAGCACCGGGACAGCGAGGCCGACGACGCCGATGATCACCGCACCGTACATGATGCTGTAATAGGAGCCGAGATCGTTGTCGCCGCCCTTGTGTGCCTGCGAGGCGGTGCGCCATTCGAGCAGGTTCTGGCGGCTGACGAACAGGCGGTAGAGCGTGCGGATGATCGCGTCGCCCATCATCCAGGCCAGGTGCGCCATCAGCACGATCTTCAGCGCCACCAGGGCGGTGCCGAAGGCAACGTCGCGTGCCAGCGCCGAGAAATGGCCGCGCGGCGTCTGATCGCCGCTCTTCGGCAGGATGGCGTTGACGATGTCGAAAGTGGGCGCCATGAACAGCGTAAGGATCAGCAGCGCCTGCCATTGCGCGGCCTGCGTGAAGGGCAGCAGCGTCCAGCCGGCGATCGCGGCCATCACCCAGAAGATCGGCGTCACCGAGCGGCGAAGATTGTCCACCATCTTCCAGCGCGACAGCGCCGGCACGTTTGAGCGCGGGCCGAGGATGAAGCCCAGAAGCTGCCAGTCGCCGCGTGCCCAGCGATGGTGGCGCGACGCGTCGACCGAATAGCGGGTGGGATAGTCCTCGACCAGTTCGACGTCGGTGACCAAAGCCGAGCGCGCCAGTGCGCCTTCGAGCAGATCATGGCTGAGGATGGTGTTTTCCTCGATGCGGCCCTTCAGTGCCGCCTCGAAGGCGTCGACATGGTAGAGACCCTTGCCGGTGAAGGAACCGTCGCCGAAGATGTCCTGGTAGAGATCCGACACGGCAAAGACGTACGGATCGAGCCCGCGATTGGCGGAAAAGACACGCTGAAAGAACGACGCCTCGTCGCCACTGGTCAGCGACGCAGTGATGCGCGGCTGCAGGATGGAATAGCCTGCGATGACCTCGCGCCGGGCCACGTCGAAATGCGGACGGTTGAGCGGGTGGCAAAGCTTGCCGGCCAACGCGGCGACGGCGTCGCGGGTGGTGCGGGTGTCGGCGTCCAGCGTCATGACGTGGACGACGCTCTCCGGCAATGGCACTTCCAACGGCAGGAAGGTGGTGTCGCTGTCGCCGCGCAGCAGAAGGTTCAATTCGTGCAGCTTGCCGCGCTTGCGCTCCCAGCCCATCCAAACGCCTTGCGACGCGTTGTAGAGCCGGCGCCGATGCAGCAGATAAAAGCGCGGCGCGCCTTCCGAGGGATAGCGGGCGTTCAGCCTGGCGATTTCGGCACGGGCGAATTCGAGGATTTCGACATCCGCCGTATCGATCTCCGTCTTCGAGTCCGGCCAGTCGGAAAGCAGCGCGAAATAGACCTCACCCGCCGTGTTGGCGAGGTGATGCACCTCGATGTTGCGGATGTTCTCCTCGACATCGTCGCGCGAGCCGATCAGCGACGGCACCACCACCAGCGTCCGTGCCTCGGCCGGCACGCCGTGCCTGAAATCATAGCCGATGAGACGCGTCGGCTTCAAAAACAGCGAGACGACGGTGTTGAAGAATGCGAGCGCGCCTTCGCTGGCCGGCACTGCGAACAGGGCCAGCATCAGGACGATCGACGGCACCGACAGGCCGAGATTGGCAAGCGCATTGCCGGAAACGACCAGAAGCAGGACCGTCAGCGCAAACACCGGCACGACGATGCCCAGCCACCCGGTCTTGCGGAACGTCCGGGTGATCGTCTTGCCGATGGTCGGCCGGTAGCCGATCGACCGCTCGAGCTCCATCCGGCGCGGGCCGACCAGAAAGAAGCCGACGTCGGTGTGAGCGATCGGACCGGTTTCGGAGCCCGGTGCATCGGCAGCATGGCCGGCGAGTTCGATCGCCCTTTCGGCAACGCGAAATTCGGAAAGGTCAGAACGGCGTGCCAGCTCCTCGATGGCAGTCCGGTATTGGTCGCGCGAAAAGAAATCGAGCGCCGCGAAATCGGTGCGTTCGCGCAGCAAGGTGTCGATGCGGCTGACGCCCTCGAACCACACCGTCCAGTCGATGTCGTTGATGAGGCGCAGGCCGCGGATGATGTTGCCGGTGGTCACGTTGCCGCTGGACAGCGTGTGGTGCTCGCTGAGGATGATCTCCTCGGCGTCGGAGCCGGTCCTTTCCAGCTCGCCCTCCAGCCATTCCAGCGCCCTGCCGGCATTTTGCGAGCCGTCGCGCAGCCGGTAGAGCAACTGGGTGGCGAAGGTGGTGTCCTGCGCATGGGCGCTGTAGTGGGAAAGTATCGCCTGCCGGTCGGCGCTGTCGTCCGTCGCCAGCACACGGTCGGCGACCTCGTTGGCGATCTGGCGCAGTTCCCGCGTGCGATTGACGCGGACCGCGATGCGGCGAAGGTTCTCGATCAGGACGAAGCGCAGCAGCGACGGCAGCGCCCATAATTCGCCGATCTTCAGCGGCTCGACGGACTGGAAGCCTTCGACGATCGCCTTGAACATGGCCGACGAGACGGAACTGTCGGAATGCGCGACATAGGTCCATGCGACCGCCAGCGCGCGCGGCACGCTGGATCCATCCGACAGTTTCAGCGTCGGCAGCTGACGGTAGAAGCGGCGCGGCAGGTCGCGCTTGACCTGAAAAATGGTCTCCTCGACCAGATAGTTGTTGTCGAGCAGCCACTGCGCCGCAGGCGTGATCGTTTCGCCCCTCGCCTGGGCAGCGTTGGTGGAACGGTAGACATCGAGAATCTTCCTGGCGCTGTCGCGGATGCGCGCCTGAAAATCGAAAGGCGTCAGACCGAACAAATCCTTGGCATCGCCATTGGCAAGGGCTGCGCCCAATGCGCGCAGCCGATCTTCCGGCAGGAAATTGGAGCGTATCGGCTCGTCGGTGACAGCCGGGAAGCTGGCGCTCGTCTTTTCGATTTGTGCGAGATTGGTCTGGATATTCATCTAAGGTTCCGTGTTGGGGACGCAGTGCGGCGTCACCGCCACGGCAATGTCCCTAAAACCGGTCCAAATGCAATTGGTTGCATCGCAACACTTGGCCGAATGTTTGTTTCCGCACCACGACAAGGTGTCGTCTTTCGACAAGTTCCAGGCGAGCGCTCCGAGCATCGTTTCGGCTTCTGATCGGCGGAAGATTCAGGCTTTTTCGTGATGCAGCGACCAGCTTACGCGATATTTGGCCGGCATCGCGATCATGTTTGGAAACAGGCGTTAATCGTTGCCGGCAAAGAGGTCGATGCGGATCACGAACAGCATCGCCGGCCGGACGGGATCCAGGTGCAGTTCAGGTGCTTGCCGCCCGAGCAACAGCGCATCGAGCGGCCCAAGTTGCATGGGCGCCGCGCCGGCCACCCTGAGTTCGCCGTTGAGGGGCAGGATGAGCGTTGCGTCGGCTTCGGCCTGGATTTTCGTCGGAGCCGAAATCAGCAGGCGCTCGACCGTGTGGGTCGCCCGGGCGCGGCGGGTCATGACGTTGAGGTCGGTGATCGGACCGGCGATCAGCGTCGCTTGCGTCGGCACGTCGGCCGGAAAGACAATCGGTACGGAAGCCTTGGTGATTTCGACCGGCGGCCGGCCGGCGATATCGAGGACGATGCCCTCGCCTTCCAGCAAGGCCAAGGTCCGGTCGACGCCCGCGAAGCCGGAGAACGGCCCGCTGCTCTCGACGCGCGCCATCGAGACGCGCCAGTCGAAATCGTCGAGCCCGGCACCTGGCGGCGAGACGGCAATCTCCGTCGTCACCCCGCCACCGTTCTTCCATGGCATCGAGCGGTATTCCGAGGCCCGAAGGATGCGCAAGGCGCGGCTCAGCCCAAAATGCCGGGCAGGTTGAGCTGGTTCTCCCTGGCGCACTCGATGGCGATGTCGTAGCCGGCATCGGCATGGCGCATGACGCCGGTCGCCGGGTCGTTCCACAAAACCCGCTCCAGGCGCTTCGCCGCCTCGGGCGTGCCGTCGGCGACGATGACCATGCCGGCATGCTGCGAAAAGCCCATGCCGACCCCGCCGCCATGGTGTAGCGACACCCAAGTGGCGCCGGAAGCCGTGTTGAGCAAGGCATTGAGCAACGGCCAGTCGGATACCGCATCCGAGCCGTCCTTCATTGCTTCCGTCTCGCGGTTCGGCGAGGCGACCGAGCCGGAATCGAGGTGGTCGCGGCCGATGACCACCGGCGCCTTCAGTTCGCCCCTGGCGACCATCTCGTTGAAGGCGAGGCCGAGCCGGTGGCGGTCGCCAAGGCCGACCCAGCAGATGCGCGCCGGCAGGCCCTGGAAGGCAATGCGCTCGCGCGCCATGTCGAGCCAGTTGTGCAGATGGGTGTTGCCGGGGGTCAGTTCGCGCACCTTGGCGTCGGTTTTGTAGATATCCTCGGGATCGCCGGAAAGCGCTGCCCAGCGGAACGGGCCGATGCCGCGGCAAAACAGCGGACGGATATATGCCGGCACGAAACCCGGGAAGGCAAAGGCATTCTCGAACCCCTCCTCCTTGGCGACCTGGCGAATGTTGTTGCCGTAGTCGAGCGTCGGCACGCCGGCGTTCCAGAACGCCACCATCGCCTCGACATGCTCGCGCATCGACGCGCGGGCAGCACTTTCAACGGCCTTCGGGTCGCTGGTGCGCTTGTCGCGCCACTCGGCCAGCGACCAGCCCTTGGGCAGATAGCCGTTGAGCGGGTCATGCGCCGAGGTCTGGTCGGTGACGATGTCGGGGCGCACGCCGCGCCGCACCAGTTCCGGCACGATGTCGGCGGTGTTGCCGACCAGGCCGACCGATTTCGCCTCACCGGCTTTGGTCCAGCGCTCAATCTTTTCCAGAGCCTCGTCGAGCGTGTCGGCGCGTTCGTCGACATAGCGGGTGCGCAGCCGGAAATCGATGCGGTCGGGATCGCATTCGACGGCCAGGCAGCAGGCGCCGGCCATGACCGCGGCGAGCGGCTGGGCGCCGCCCATGCCGCCGAGACCGCCGGTCAGGATCCATTTGCCCCTGAGATTGCCACCATAATGCTGGCGGCCGGCCTCGACGAAGGTCTCGTAGGTGCCCTGCACAATGCCTTGCGTGCCGATGTAGATCCACGAGCCGGCCGTCATCTGGCCGTACATCATCAGGCCCTTTCTATCGAGCTCGTTGAACTTCTCCCATGTCGCCCAGTGCGGCACCAGGTTCGAATTGGCGATCAGCACGCGCGGCGCATCAGGATGGGTGCGGAACACGCCGACCGGCTTGCCGGATTGCACCAGCAGCGTCTCGTCGTCTGCAAGCGTCTTCAGCGAAGCAACGATGCGGTCGAAATCGTTCCAGGTGCGCGCCGCCCGGCCGATGCCGCCATAGACGACCAGTTCGTTGGGGTTTTCGGCAACGTCGGGGTCGAGATTGTTCATCAGCATGCGCAACGGCGCTTCCGTCAGCCAGGTGCGGGCGTTGAGCTCGCTGCCGCGCGGGCTGCGCACTTCACGGATGTTGTGGCGAGGATCGGTCATGATTGTCCCTTTCGAGTGGGGTGCACCGCGCGTCAGCGTTCGGCCCAGGCGATCGCGGTTTCCAGGATATTTCTCAGCGTGACGCGGATCGGCGCTGCGAATTCGGCGTCGTAGGGCACCGGCCAATTGCCGGGCATGCCCTTGCCTTCGGGCTCGCGCAGATAGCCGCGGTTGGAGAGTTCCATCTGCAGCGCCTGGACGCCGGCTTGCGGCTGGCCGAAATGGCGCGTGATCCAACCGCCCTTGAAGCGGCCGTTAACGACGAAGCTCTCGCCGGTTTCGGCGAGAATCTGGCCAACCATCGCTTGCAGCGCCGGATCGGCGCTTTTGCCGTCATTGGTGCCGAGATTGAAGACCGGCAATTTGCCTTCGAAAAGGCGCGGCAGCACCGAGCGGATCGAATGGCAGTCATAGACGACGATCTTTCCATGCAAAGCGCGCAGCCTGTCGATCTCGGCCTGCAGCGCGGCATGATAGGGTACGAAGAATTTTTCGCGGCGTTCGTCGATCTCCGACGGTCCCGGCTCTTCGCCCTCACGGTAGAGCGGATCGCCGTCAAAGGTCTCGGTCGGGCAGAGACCGGTCGTCGTTTGGCCGGGATAGAGCGAAATGCCCGACGGATCGCGGTTGACGTCGATGACGGTGCGCGAAATCGCCGTATGCACGACCGTCGCGCCAAGGCTCTCGGCAAAGTCATAGAGCTTGTCGATCCACCAGTCACAGTCGCGGCGGCCGAGCCAGGGCGAGACCAGCCGGCTGTCGAGTCCGGCGAGGTCGATGCCGGTATGCGGGATCGAAACCAGCAGGGGTGCTGTGCCTCGGGTGACGGTGAGCCAGGAGGGTGAGGTCATCGGAAGTCTCCGCGCGACAGAACGCGACCTTGCAATTGTCCGTGAACACCGACCTCGTTTTTAATCGCTCGCAACGTATTTTGTTCTTGCTTTGTGCCGGCAGCTATGCTACTAATTTCGGTATGGTGCTGATTCGGCCCGACGACCCGCCCTCGAGGCGGGTTTTTTGTTTCTGACCTTGAAAGTTTCGGTGTTGCCGGGCTGAGGTCGGCGGGACAGCGCCCCCCTCTGTCCTGCCGGACATCTCCCCCTCCAGGGGGGAGATTGGCAGCTTCAGCCCTGCGTTCATTTCTGCAACGTTGGAGATTGGCGAAAGCAGTCGTGACCGCCAATCTCCCCACTAGAGGGGGAGATGTCCGGTAGGACAGAGGGGGGCGCGACGGAACACGGCCTGTCATGGCGAGCGGTCTCACGACGTCACCCCCGGCAGCTTTACCGCGCTTGCCGCTTCCACCGCCGCGCCGCTGCGTACCATGGCGATGGCCTTCTCCATGTCGGGGTGGAAGTGCCGGTCGTTGTCGAGATGCGGCACCTCGGCCCTGACCAGCCGGCGCACCGCCTCCAGTGCCGCGCTCGAGGCCAGCGGTGCGTGGAAATCGCAGCCTTGCGCGGCGGCCAGCAATTCGATGCCGATGACGGCCGTCGCATTCTCGACCAAGCCGATCAGCCGGCGCGCGCCATGCGCCGCCATCGAGACGTGGTCTTCCTGGTTGGCCGAGGTCGGGATCGAATCGACGCTGGCCGGATAGGCTTTTTGCTTGTTTTCAGAAACCAGTGCTGCCGCCGTCACCTGAGGGATCATGAAACCGGAATTCAAACCCGGCTTGGGCGTCAGAAAGGCCGGCATGCCGGACAGCGCCGGGTCGACCAGCATGGCGATGCGCCGCTCCGACAGCGAGCCGATCTCGCAGACAGCGAGCGCGATCATGTCGGCGGCGAAGGCCACCGGCTCGGCGTGGAAATTGCCGCCGGAAAGTGCTGAATCATCCTCGGCAAAGATCAGCGGATTGTCGGTGACGCCGTTGGCCTCGGTGCCGAGCGTGTCGGCGGCCTTGCGGAGCACGTCGAGTGCTGCGCCCATAACCTGCGGCTGGCAGCGCAGGCAGTATGGATCCTGCACGCGCTCGTCGCCGACCCGGTGCGATTCACGGATGGCGCTGCCGGCCATCAAATTGCGCAACGCCTCGGCCGTCTCGATCTGACCGCGATGCTTCCGGAGCAGATGGATACGTGGATCGAAGGGCGCGTCGGAGCCCTTGGCGGCATCGGTCGACAGCGCGCCGGCGACCAGCGCCGACTGGTAGAGCACTTCCGCCTCGAACAAAGCGGCAAGCGCGTAGGCGGTTGAAAACTGGGTGCCGTTGAGCAGCGCCAGGCCTTCCTTGGCGCCCAATGTCACCGGCTCCAGGCCGTGCGAAACAAAGGCGACCTTGGCGGGAAAGCGGCCATGCGGGGTGAAACATTCGCCGACGCCGATCATCACCGCGGTCATGTGCGACAGCGGCGCGAGGTCGCCGGAAGCGCCAACCGAGCCCTGCGCCGGCACCACGGGAATGACGTCGTTAGCCAGCATCGCTTCCAACAGTTCGATCGTCCGCGGCCGCACGCCGGAGGCGCCCTGGGCCAGGCTGGCCAGCTTCAGCGCCATCATCAGCCGGCAAATTGCGACGGGCATCGGCTCGCCGACGCCTGCGGCATGCGACAGCACGATGTTTCGCTGCAGCGTCTCGAGGTCGGCGGCGGGGATGCGGACGCTGGCCAGCTTGCCGAAGCCGGTGTTGATGCCATAGACCGGCTCGCCCTTGGCAACGATCCTGGCGACGGCCTCGGCGCTGGCCTTGATCTTCGGCCGGCAGGCATCGTCGAGCCTCAGTGCGGCGCCGCGATAGATGGCGCGCCAATCGGCCAGCGTCGCATTGCCTGGCCTTAGCTTGAGTTCGGTCATTGTCCCCTCCAGATGCGGGCATGCAGCGGGTTGAAGCCCATGCGGTAGACGAGCTCGGCCGGACGCTCGACATTCCAGATCGCCAGATCGGCGGATTTTCCGGCCTCCAGCGTGCCGGTCTGTCCAAGCAGCCCGAGCGCGCGGGCAGCCTCGCGCGTGACGCCAGCAAGGCATTCATCGACGGTCAGGCCGAACAATGTCGCCGCCATGTTCATGGTCAGCAGCAGCGAGGTCAGCGGCGACGTGCCGGGATTATTGTCGGTAGCAACGGCCATCCTGACGCCATGCTGGCGAAACAGGGCGATCGGCGGCTTCTTGGTCTCGCGGATGAAGTAGTAGGCGCCGGGCAAGATGGTCGCCACGGTTCCGGCCTTCGCCATCGCCGCTGCACCCGCCTCGTCGGTATATTCGAGGTGGTCGGCCGATAGCGCACCATAGCGCGCCGCAAGTTCGGCGCCGTGCAGATTGGACAGCTGGTCTGCATGAAGCTTGACCGGCAGGCCCGCCGCCTGCGCCGCATCGAACACGCGGGCGATCTGCTCGGGCCAAAAGGCGATGCCTTCGCAAAAACCGTCGACGGCATCGGCCAGGCCATCGGCAGCGACGGCCGGCAAAATCTGCTTTGCAACAAGATCGATGAAGGCGTCCTTATCGCCTTTTGCTTCGGGCGGCAGCGCATGAGCGCCGAGGAAAGTGGTCCTGACCGTCACCGGCCGCTCACCGCCAAGCCGTCGCGCGGCGCGCAGCGACTTCTTCTCGTTTTCGAGGTCGAGACCGTAGCCGGATTTGATCTCGACGGTGGTGACGCCTTCGGCGATCAGCGCATCGAGGCGCGGCAGCGACTGGGCGACCAGTTCGTCCTCGCTCGCCGCGCGCAACGCCTTGACCGAGGAAACGATGCCGCCGCCGGCCTTGGCAACCTCCTCATAGCTGGCGCCGGCCAGCCGCATCTCGAATTCATTGGCACGGTTGCCGGCGTGGACCAGATGGGTGTGGCAGTCGATCAGGCCGGGCGTGATCCAGCGGCCTTCGCAGTCGGTCGCCTCGGCGCCCTCTCGAAGTGCTGCCGGCATGTCGGCTTCCGGCCCGGCATAGACGATCCGGCCGTTGCGCACGGCGATTGCACCGTGCTCGACGACGCCTGACCCGGCGCTGCTTTCGGCCATGGTCGCGAGGCGCGCATTGCGCCAGAGGCGAACTTCCCCTGCCCGGCTTTTGCTCTGTGCAGCCATCATCTTTTCCGTTTCAATCGGTGACGATTATGTATATACATATCAAAAGGCACTGCAAGCGCTATCATCGCACGGCCAACCGGGATTTGGAGAAAAACGTGACGGCAATCTTTGCGGAACAGGCGCTTCTGTCCGACGGCTGGCACAGCAATGTGCGGATCGTCATCTCCGACGGCAGGATCGCCACGGTCGAGGCGAATACCTCGCTCCTGCCTGGCGACGAGCGCCATGCCATCCTTTTGTCCGGCATGCCGAACCTGCACAGCCACGCCTTCCAGCGCGGCATGGCCGGCCTTGCCGAATTGCGCGGCCCTTCCGCCGACAGTTTCTGGAGCTGGCGCGAGGTGATGTACCGTTTCGCGCTGTCGATGACGCCAGACCAGGTCGAGGCGGTCGCGGCCCAGCTCTATGTCGAGATGCTGGAGGCCGGGTTCTCGCGCGTCGGCGAGTTTCACTATCTCCACCACGACCGCGACGGCCGGCCCTATGCCAATATCGCCGAGATGGCGGAGCGTATCATTGCCGCAGCGTCCGAGACAGGCATCGGGCTGACTTTGCTGCCGGTGTTCTACGCGCATTCCTCTTTCGGCGGCGCTGCGCCAAATGAAGGCCAGCGGCGGTTCATCAATGATGTGAACCAGTTCTCGCGGCTTGTTGAGAAAGGCCGCGAATCCCTTCGCGGGTTGAATCAAGGCGTCGTCGGCGTTGCCCCGCACAGCCTGCGTGCCGTGACACCCGAGGAACTGGAAAACATCACGGTCATGGCGCCGGAGGGGCCGATCCACATCCATATCGCCGAGCAGATGAAGGAGGTGGAGGACTGCCTTGCCTGGTCCGGGGCGCGGCCGGTCGAATGGCTGCTTGCCAACGCCAAGGTCGACCAGCGCTGGTGCCTGATCCACGCCACCCACATGACCGACACCGAGACAGTGCAAATGGCGAAAAGCGGCTCCGTTGCCGGCCTCTGCCCGATCACTGAGGCCAATCTCGGCGACGGCACCTTTGCCGCGCCGCTCTTCATGCAGCATGGCGGCCGCTTCGGCATCGGTTCGGATTCAAACGTACTGATCGGCCTGCCGGACGAGTTGCGGCAACTCGAATATTCGCAACGCCTCGCCCACCGCGCCCGCAATGTGCTGGCGGTGGCCGGCGGCTCGACCGGCCGTGCGTTGTTCGATGCTGCACTCGATGGTGGCAGTGCCGCGCTGGGCGCCGGCCCTTCGCGGATCGCAGCAGGTGCCTCGGCCGATTTCGTCTCGCTCGACGGCAAGCATCCATCGCTGGCCGGCAAGATGGGCGATGCAATCCTTGACGCCTGGATTTTTGCCAGCGGCACCAAGATCGATTGCGTCTGGGTGCATGGCAAGAAACTGGTCAGCGGCGGCATGCATGCCAGGCGCGATGCTATCGCCGAGCGGTTCCGCAAGGTCATGACGGCGCTTTCGGCATGAGCATGATCGGAACAATAAGCGCGGATTCTGGAAGCGCGGACGGCGGCGAGGTTCTTTCGCTGCACCAGCGCATCCTGTCGGACATCAGCGAACGGATCCTGTCGGGCGCCTGGGCGCCCGGTCACCGCATCCCGTTCGAGCACGAACTGACGGCCGAATACAATTGTTCGCGCATGACGGTGAACAAAGCGCTGTCGCAACTGGCCAAGGCCGGGCTGATCGAGCGCCGGCGTCGTTCGGGCAGTTTTGTCCGCCGGCCGCAATCGCAGGCGGCCGTTCTCGAAATTCACGACATCCGGATCGAGGTCGAGGCGCTTGGCCTGCGCTATCGCTATGAGCGCGTGGCGCGAAACAGAAGGCGCAGCAGCGCCGACGACCGCGCGCTGCTGGAACTCGATGTCGCCGGGCCGGTGCTGGTGCTGGAATGCCGGCATTTCGCCGGCAACCGGCCGTTCGCCCACGAGCAGCGGCTGATCAACCTGTCTGCCGTGCCGGAGGCCGCCGAAGAGGCGTTTTTCGACACCGCGCCCGGTCCGTGGCTGATCGGGCGCGTGCCGTGGAGTGCCGCCGAGCATCGCATTCGCGCGGTTGCCGCCGAAAAGCACATCGCGGCGGCACTCGACATCGAGACCGGCGCGCCGTGCCTGGTGATCGAGCGACGGACATGGAGCGCCGAGCACCCCGTCACCCATGTCCGGTTCACCTATGCGGCAGAGAACCACACGCTGGTGGCGCGGTTCACGCCGTCGCAGGGGTGAGCTCCTAACCCTCCCCCTTGAGGGGAGGGTCGCGGAGCAAATTGCCGCACGGCGGCATTTTGTGACGCGGGGTGGGGTCGGAGCAACCTCGCGGGGGGGCCCCCCCCCCCCCCCGCGGGGGGGGGGGCGGGGGGGGGGGGGGCGGGCGCCCCCCCCGCCGGGGCGGGGGGGGGGGGGGGGGGGTGGGGGGGAGAGAGGGAAG
>NZ_JBVVQK010000034.1:39397-52474 GCF_055811175.1 Mesorhizobium sp. WSM4828
CCCGGGGGGGGGGCGGGCCCCCCGGCGGGCGGGTGCCCCCCCCCCCCCCCCCCCCTGGGGGGGGGGGGCCCCCAAAAATCCCCCCCGGGGGGGTGTGGGGGGGGGGGGGGGGGCCCCGGAGCAACCTCGCCGACCCCACCCCGTCTCGCAGTCTCCGCTTCGCTTCGACTACTCGCCGACCCTCCCCTCGAGGGGGAGGGTTAGAGCCGCATTCTCAAATCGCCGCAGTAATAATAATCTCGACCAGATATTCCGGTCCGGCAAGTTTCGCTTCGCCGGTGGCGCGGGCCGGCGTGTTGCCCTGTGGTACCCATTTGTCCCACTCCGCGTTCATCTCGGCAAAGGTGCTCATGTCGGCCAGCCAGATGATCGCCTGCAGGATCTTGGTCTTGTCGGTGCCGGCCTTGGCCAGCAATTCGTCGATCGCCGCCAGAATGTCCCTGGTCTGGGCACCGACGTTTCCGCCCGGCTTGCCGACCTGACCGGCCAGATAGACGGTGTTGCCGTGGATGACGATCTGGCTCATGCGCGGGCCTACATCGATGCGACGAATGCTCATTGGATATTCCTTCTCCTCTTGTCAGCTGCGCCTGTTTAGGGGCCGGGTTCGCCGGGGGCAAGGTGGCTCGAGCGGAACCTCTTGAGCCAAGCCAAAGCACACAACAAGACGGTCCGGCCGCAATTCCGCCCGATTGGCTTGTTGACTAATGTAATAACATCACATATCGAATCCGCCCCTGCAGCACCGATCGTCGCCCCATGGATCGTCACATGAGCCAAACCTGCCTGACCTTCCGCGACCTGACGCTGGGCTACAACAGCCACCCAGCGATCCACCACCTCGATGGTACGATCCGCAAGGGGTCGTTGACGGCGGTCGTCGGCGCCAACGGCTCCGGCAAGTCGACGCTGATGAAGGGCATCGTCGGCGTCCTGAAGCCGATGGCCGGTGCGGTGATCCGGGCACCCGGCGTGCGCGCCGCCTATCTGCCGCAGCAATCGGAACTGGACCGCTCCTTTCCGGCCCGGGTCGTCGACCTGGTTTCGCTGGGCCTGTGGCCGCGGCGCGGCATGCTCGGCCGTTATACAAGAGAAGACCGCGACTCGGTCAGCAAGGCGCTGATGGCCGTCGGCCTCGGCGGTTTCGAGAAGCGCCCGATCGACACGTTGTCAGGCGGCCAGCTGCAGCGCACCCTGTTTGCCCGCGTGCTGTTGCAGGATGCCGAGCTCATCCTGCTCGACGAGCCGTTCAATGCCGTCGACAGCAAGACCGTCGGCGACCTGATCGCGCTGATCAAGCGCTGGCACGGCGAGGAACGCACAATCTTGGTGGTCGTCCACGATCTCGATCTGGTGCGGCAGAATTTCCCCGAAACGCTGCTCCTGGCGCGCCAGCCGGTCGCCTGGGGCGAGACCAAAGAGACGCTGCGGCCGGAGAATCTGTTGCGCGCGCGCCGCTTCCACGAAGCCTGGGAAGACAACGCGCCTTGGTGTGAGCCCGGCGAGCATGATCACGAGCACGGCAGCCACGAGCACAGCCACGACCATCATCACGGCTCCGGGCCGAGGGCGGCATGATGGACGTGCTTTATGGTCTTTTCGTCGCTCCTTTCGCCGACTACGCCTTCATGCAGCGGGCGCTCGCTGGTTCGATGATGTTATCGCTCGGCGCTTGCCCGGTCGGCGTGTTCCTGATGCTGCGGCGCATGAGCCTGTCAGGCGACGCCATGGCGCATGCCATCCTGCCCGGAGCTGCCGCGGGCTTCCTGTTCTATGGCCTGGAAATCCTGCCGATGACGATCGGCGGACTGATCGCCGGCATCATCGTGGCGCTCGGCGCCGGCGCCGTCTCGCGCTTCACCATCCAGCGCGAGGACGCCTCGATGGCGGCCTTCTATCTGATTTCGCTGGCTATCGGCGTGCTCATGGTGTCGGTCCGCGGCTCCAGCGTCGATCTCATGCATGTGCTGTTCGGCACCGTGCTGGCGCTCAACAACGAGGCGCTAACGCTGATCGGCGGCATCGTATCGGTGACGCTGGCCAGCCTCGCCATCTTCTGGCGGGCGCTCGTCGCCGAATGCCTCGACCCTTTGTTCCTGCGCTCGGTCAGCCGGATGGGCAGCCCGGTGCATTTCATCTTTCTCGGCCTCGTCGTGCTCAACCTCGTCGGCGGCTTCCAGGCGCTCGGCACCTTGCTGTCGGTCGGGCTGATGATGCTGCCGGCAGCGGCCGCCCGTTTCTGGACCTCGCGCGTCGAGCCTATGTGCGTGCTGGCCACAGTGATCGGCTTTGCCTCCTGCATTGCCGGACTGCTGTTATCCTACCATGCATCGCTGCCCTCCGGCCCGGCCATCATCCTGTCCGCCGGCGTCGTCTATTTCGCCTCGATCCTGTTCGGCACGCGCGGCATCCTGCGCGCCCGCATCGTCCATCACCGCCACAGAACTGCCTGATCCCAACAAGGAGAACCTGTCCATGCTGAAATCGATCCGCGCCGCATTGGCCGTGAGCGTTATAACATTAACCGCCCTTAGCGCGTCGTCGGCCTTTGCTGAGCCGTTGAAAGTGGTCGCCAGCTTCACCATCATCGCCGATTTCGCCAAAAATGTCGGCGGCGACAGGATCGATCTGACCACCATCGTCGGGCCGGACGGCGACGCCCATGTCTACGAGCCGAGTCCCGCCGATGCGGTGGCGATGGCCAAGGCCGACATCGTGCTGGTCAACGGCCTGCATTTCGAAGGTTTTCTGCAGCGCCTGGTCGACGCGAGCGCCACCAAGGCTTCGATTGCCGTGCTGACCAAGGGGGTAACGCCGATCAATTTCAAACCCGAATTCGCCGAGGCCGATGCCGCCGAAGGCGCGGAAACCGATGGTGGCAAGACGGTCACCGATCCGCATGCCTTCCAGTCGATCGCCAATGCCAAGATCTATGTGAAGAACATCGCCGACGCCTTTTGCACGGCCGACGCTGCGGGTTGCGACAGCTACAAAGCCAATGCAGCCGCCTATACGCAAAAGCTCGATATGCTTGAGGGCGAAGTGCAGGCGGCGATCCAGTCGATCCCGCAAGAGAAGCGCGTCGTCATCACCTCGCACGACGCCTTCGGCTATTTCGAAAAGGCCTACGGCTTGACGTTCCTGGCCCCGGAAGGCGTGTCGACCGAGTCGGAGCCCTCCGCCGCCGACGTGGCCAAGCTGGTCGGCCAGGTGAAGCAGGACAAGGCGGCGGCGATCTTCGTCGAGAACATCACCAACCCGCGGCTGATCGAGCAGATCGCCAGCGAGACCGGCATCAAGGTGGGCGGCACGCTCTATTCCGATGCGCTGTCACAGCCCGACGGCCCGGCCGCGACCTATATCGACCTGATGCACAACAACATCGCCCAGATCAAAGGCGCGATCCTCGGCAGCTGAGCCGACCGATCCGGTTCATCCGGCCGGGCTGGCGCATGATGCGTCCTGGCGACGTGCGGCGTTAGTCCGGCTGGATTTCCGGCATCGAAATCTCTATCTGCGCGGATGGATTTCTTTTCGCGCGGATTGCCGACCGGGTCAGGGAGTGGCAAGACTGCCGCTAACCAGATTGCGAGGACACCGCCATGGAATACCGTCAGATCAGCGAGGACTATTCGGTCTCCGGCCAGATCCAGCCCGAGGATGTCGCGACCATCAAGGCCGCCGGCTTCAAGAGCGTGATCTGCAACCGGCCGGACGACGAGCAGCCGGGACAGCCGTCGGCCGACACCGTCAAGGCGGCGGTCGAGGGCGCTGGGCTCGCCTTCCGCTACATCCCGGTCATCAGCGGCCAGATCACGGCCGAGAATGTCGAGGACCAGGCCGAGGCGCTCGACGAACTCGAGGGCCCGGTCTTCGCCTATTGCCGGTCCGGCGCCCGCTGCACCAATCTTTATGGGCTGATCCAGCAGCAGAAGGGGTGACTGGCTAGCCGCCGCGATCCTTCGCACCCCCCTCTGTCCTGCCGGACATCTCCCCCGCAAGTGGGGAGATTGGATGCCGCGTTGGCTTTCGCCAATTTTCAATGTTGCGGAGTGGGGCACGAGGTCAGAGCTGCCGATCTCCCCCCTTGCGGGGGAGATGGCCGGCAGGCCAGACGGGGGTGCTGTCCCTCCGACATATCGCGCTCAATTCACCCAGCCTAAATCGGCAGCGCGCCGGTTTCCTTTAGCGTCTCCAGCACGATCGCCGTCTTCACGTGCTGCACCGATTCGTGCGGCAGGAGCACGCTGTTGACGAATTCCGACAATGATTTGAGATCGGGCGTCACCACCTTCAATATGTAGTCCATCTCGCCCGTCAGCGCATGCGCCTCCTGCACCTGCGGCAGCCGCGCGACCAATTCGCCGAAACGCCGCGCATTGTCGCGGTTGTGGGTGGCGAGCGTCACCGAAATGACGTTGACCAGGGAAAAGCCGAGCTTGTCGCGGTCGAGCACTGCCCGGTAGCCCTTGATATAACCGTCCTCCTCCAGCCGCTGGCGACGGCGCGAGCATTGCGACGCTGACAGGTTCACCCGTTCCGACAGGTCGTTGTTGGTCAGCCGTGCATCGCCCTGCAGCAGAGCCATTATCTTGCGGTCAAACTGGTCGATGCGCGCCTCATCCATGAATTTCGGCTCCGCAGTGCACAACTCGCGCATGACCAGACCATTTCAAGCGTTTGAATGCAAGCAATTTGCACTCGCTCCGCGCTATGATTGGGCAGAAATGGCCGACGCGGCCAATGCCAGATTTCGGGCCAGATTTCGGAGCAATGCCATGGGTCCCTTCCCGCACGACGCACCGCCCGCCAAGATCAGCAAAACCAATCCCGCCGGTACCGACGGCTTCGAATTCGTCGAATTCGCGCATGCCGAGCCGGAAAAGCTCGCCGAGCTGTTCACCCGCATGGGTTATGTGCCGGTGGCCAAGCACCGCAGCAAGGACATCACCGTCTGGCGGCAGGGCGACATCAACTATGTCGTCAATGCCGAGCCCGGCTCGCATGCGATGAAATTCGTCGATAAGCACGGCCCTTGCGCGGCCTCGATGGCGTGGCGGGTGGTCGATGCCAGGCATGCCTTCGATCACGCGGTGGCCAAGGGCGCGACGCCCTATGAAGGCGCCGACAAGGCGCTTGATGTACCGGCGATCGTCGGTATCGGCGGATCGCTGCTCTATTTCATCGAAACCTACGGCGAGAAGGGCTCGGCCTATGACGCCGAGTTCGACTGGCTGGGCGAGCGTGACCCCAGGCCGGAAGGCGTCGGCTTCTATTATCTCGACCACCTGACCCACAATGTCTATCGCGGCCAGATGGACAGATGGTGGGATTTCTACCGCGACCTGTTCGGTTTCAAGCAGATCCATTTCTTCGACATCGACGGCAAGATCACCGGCCTGGTCAGCCGCGCCATCACCTCGCCCTGCGGCAAGATCCGCATCCCGCTGAACGAGTCCAAGGACGAGACCAGCCAGATCGCCGAATATCTGAAGAAGTACAATGGCGAGGGCATCCAGCACATCGCCGTCGGCACCGACGACATTTATGGCGCCACCGACAGGC
Source organism: Mesorhizobium sp. WSM4828 (assembly GCF_055811175.1). Taxonomy (NCBI): domain Bacteria; kingdom Pseudomonadati; phylum Pseudomonadota; class Alphaproteobacteria; order Hyphomicrobiales; family Phyllobacteriaceae; genus Mesorhizobium; species Mesorhizobium sp. WSM4828. The sequence continues at coordinate 44,963 of NZ_JBVVQK010000034.1, forward strand.
TGGCCGCCAACGGCCTGAAGTTCATGCCGGGACCGCCGGAGACCTATTACGAGATGTCTTATGCCCGTGTGAACGGCCATGAAGAGCCGATCGAGCGCATGAAGAAGCACGGTATCCTGATCGACGGCGAAGGCGTCGTCGACGGCGGCACGACCAAGATCCTGCTGCAGATTTTTTCGAAAACCGTGATCGGCCCGATCTTCTTCGAGTTCATCCAGAGGAAGGGCGACGAAGGTTTTGGCGAGGGCAATTTCCGCGCTCTGTTCGAATCGATCGAGCAGGACCAGATCAAGCGCGGCGTGCTGAAGGTGGACGGCAAGGCAGCGTAGCCAGCTCGGCCGAGGTGGCTTGTGGTTTGATCAGTTATGACCTAAATTCTGGTCATAAAGGATCGCGTCATGAATGTTTCCATTGCCGAAGCCAAAGCCAAATTGTCGGAACTCGTCAGCCGCGCGGAAGCCGGCGAGGAGATCGTGCTCACACGCCACGGCAAGGTGGCGGCGCGTATCGTACCTCCGGCAGTGGCCGAATCCCTGCCGCGCATCGGCGCATTGAAGGGCAAGATCTGGATTGCGGACGATTTTGATGAACTCGGTCCCGAGTGGGATGAGTACGTGAAATGACGGTCGGCCCGTTTCTCGCCGACACACACATCATCCTCTGGTCGATTTCGGACGATCGGCGTCTCAGCGAGCACCACCGCGCTATTCTGGCTTCGGAAGCGGTGGTGTTCGCGAGCGCGGCAAGCGTCTGGGAAATCGCCATCAAACGTTCGATCAGAAAACTCGATGCGCCGGACGACCTGTCGACGCTGCTTCCAAGGATGCAATTTCAGCCGCTCGCCGTTACCTATCAGCACGCAAACGCCGTCGGCAGCCTACCCCACCACCATGGTGATCCGTTCGACAGACTTCTGATTGCGCAGGCGCAAATGGAGAATCTCACCATCCTTACATCCGACCCGCATTTCGCCAGTTACGATGTGGCTTTGGCATAATTAGCCAAGCAGTTGGTCTCGCAGTCCCAGCCGCTCGACTTCGGCTTTCCTCAACTTAACATCGTAATCGAGGAAGAACTCGTCGAGTTGCGGCGGCGCGACCGAGGTGCCGGACAGCATCGCGTGCACCTGGCCGCGATGATGGATGTCGTGGATGAAGAGATGGGCGAGCAGGTCGCCGATGCGCTCAGGGATCATACCGTCCTCGCGCCGGTCGGTGACGACGCGGCGCTCGATATCGTCCGTCGACAGGCGGTCGCAAAAAGCGATCAGCCGCCGGTCGGCCTCCGCCCGCTTGCCGACGAGCGCGTCCGCTTCGTCGAAGAGCAAGAACTCATCATAGGCGGCGGCGCCGAGGCCGCCCTCTTCGAGAAAATCGAGATAGAGATAATCGACCGCCAGGATATGGTTCAGCGTTGCCTTGATCGATGGGAAGAAGCTGGTTCGTTCGGCCTCGAATTCGCCAGGCTCAAGCTGCAGCACGGCACGATAGAGCCGGTCGTTGGACCACAGATTGTTGCGCGCCATGCGGCGGAAATGACCGAGCAGGTCCATGACTTCACGCCGGTAACTGGACCAAAGACACACCTGCCCACATGAGAGCAAATCCAGCGAGAACAATCAGCAGCAGCCCGATCATGCGCCGCCGCATGGCCTGCGTTTCCTCGTCGCCTGCGACGTTCGTGTTGGTGACGGTGTGGAACATCATCGCCTTGCGCGGAAAGCCGCTGCGATTGGTCAGGCCGGGCGAGCGCGCCTCGATGCGATAGCTCAGCCGGATCGCCAGGATGAAGATCGCCAGCATGGCAAGTGCCCAGACACCGCACAGCAGATAGAATGTCTCGCCCGTCACTCTCTTGCCCCCTCGTATTTCTCGACCTTCTGCTCGATGGCGCCGAAGATCGAATGCCCGCCCCTGTCCTTCATCTCGATGCGCACGGTATCACCAAAGCGCAGGAACGGCGTTTTCGGTTCGCCGGCTTCGATGGTCTCGATCATACGCAACTCGGCGATACAGGAATAGCCGGCGCCGCCTGCCGAGACAGGCTTGCCCGGCCCGCCATCGAGCTTGTTGGAGACGGTGCCCGAACCGACAATGGTGCCGGCAGCCAGCGGCCGCGTTTTTGCGGCATGAACAATCAACGCCGGAAAGTCGAAGGTCATGTCGATGCCGGCGTTCGCCCGGCCGAACGGTTTGCCGTTGACATCGACCAACAGCGGCAGGCTGACCTTGCCGCCGTCCCAGGCATCGCCGAGTTCGTCCGGCGTTACCGCCACCGGCGAAAAGGCTGATGACGGTTTCGACTGGTAGAAGCCGAACCCCTTGGCGAGTTCGGGTCCGGTCAGGCCGCGCAGCGTCACGTCGTTGACCAGCATGACCAGCCGGATCGCTGCCCGCGCCTCATCGAGGCCTGCACCCATCGGCACGTCGTCGACAATGACAGCGACCTCGCCTTCCAGGTCGATGCCAAGGGTCTCGTCGGTCATGCGGATTGGGTCGCGCGGTGCGAGGAAAGCGTCCGAGCCGCCCTGGTAGATCAGCGGATCGGTCCAGAAGCTTGCCGGCATCTCGGCGCCGCGCGCCTTCCGCACCAGCTCGACGTGGTTCACATAGGCCGAGCCGTCGGCCCATTGGTAGGCGCGCGGCAGCGGCGAATGGGCGTCATGCTCGTGAAAGCGGGCCGACGGCACTGCATTATTCTCCAGAGATTCGGCCATCGCAGCGAGATGCGGCGCGATCCGATGCCAGTCGTCGAGCGCGGCCTGCAGCGTCCGCACCAGGAACGAAGCGTCGGTAAACCGCGTCAGGTCGCGCGAGACAACGACGATCTTTCCGTCGCGCGTCCCGTCCTTCAATGTGGCAAGCTTCATGCGGTTTCCTCTCCTGGCGCAGCTTTGGCGCTGCTTAATTCCACAACAAGGCCGTCGCGGGCGATCGTCAAGTCGCCGGCCCATGTTTTCCTGACGGCGGCAATCCAGTCGGCCTCGCCAATCTCGGGATCGTCGGCCGGAATGAGGTGGTTGAGGACCAGTCTTTTGACGCCTGCATCGCTGGCGATGCGGCCGGCCTCCTCGGCAAAGCTATGGCTGGCAAGCAGGTGTTCTCTTAGCCTTGCACCATTGCCGGTCTTAGCAACCAGCCGCTCGATGCCTTCTTCCAGCACGGCCTCGTGGACCAGAACGTCGGCGCCCTCGGCGAAATCCGCCAATGGCGGAAAGAACGCCGTATCCGACGAAAAGACGACGCCTTGCCCCGCATGATCGAAGCGCAGCGCAAAGCAGTCCGTCACCGGCGGGTGGTCGACGCGCAAGGCCGATATTTTGAGACCGCGCTCTTCGGCCACTTGGCCTTCAGCAAACTCGACGATCGACACCAGGTCGCGGAGATCCGGCCTGCCTTCATCGGCGATGCGGATCTCGATGTCGAATTCCATTGCCTGGCAAAAGCGCTGCCAATAATGGCCGATGCCGGGCGGGCCGAACAAAGTGACGGGCGCCGCCAGGCCGGCCGTCCAGGCGGTGTGGATGAGAGGTCCGAGTTCCAGCACATGGTCGGAGTGCAAATGCGTGATGAAGATCAGGTCGAGCGCCTTCAGACTGACGCCGGCGTCGGTCAACCCGCGCGTTACGCCCAGCCCGCAATCGACGACGAGGGTGCGGCCGCCAATCTCCAGCAGCGACGAACTCGGCCACGGTCCGCCCGGCCGGAGCGCCGGACCACCCTTCGAGCCGAGAAGCACCAGACGATCCGTCATGCGACGGCGCTCAAGACCAGTCGCCCTCGGGCGTGCCGTTGAAGCGTTTCTTCAGATCGGCCCAGCAGTCGATGTAATTGTCCTGCCGGGTTTCGAGCTCGGCGCCATAGCGGGTCACCATCTGCGGAAAGCGTGTCTCGAACATGAAGGCCATGGTGTTGTCGAGCTTGACCGGTTTCAGCTCCGCGCGCGAGGCTTTTTCGAAGCCAGACGCATCGGGTCCGTGAGCCAGCATCATGTTGTGCAGGCTGATGCCGCCGGGCACGAAGCCCTCTTCCTTGGCATCGTACTGGCCGTGGATCAGGCCCATGAACTCGCTCATGATGTTGCGGTGATACCAGGGCGGCCGGAAAGTGTTTTCCGCCACAAGCCAGCGCGGCGGGAAGATGACGAAATCGGTATTGGCGGTGCCTTCCTCGCCGCTCGGCGCGGTCAGCACGGTGAAGATCGATGGATCGGGGTGGTCGAACAGGATCGCGCCGACCGGCGAAAAGGTCGCAAGATCATATTTGTAGGGCGAATAATTGCCGTGCCACGCCACCACATCCAGCGGCGAATGGTCGATCTCGGTGACATGGAACTGACCACACCATTTCGCGATCAGCCGGCACGGCGTCTCCTTGTCCTCGAACCAGGCACAGGGTGTCTTGAAATCGCGCGGATTGGCCAGGCAGTTGGCGCCGATCGGGCCGCGATCCGGCAGCGTCAGCTTGGCGCCGTAATTCTCGCAGACATAGCCGCGCACTTCGGCATCCACCAGTTCGACCTTGAACACCAGACCACGCGGCAGCACGGCAATCTCGCCCGGCCTGAGTTCGATAACACCCATCTCGGTGACGAAGCGCAAGGCTCCAACCTGGGGCACGACCAGCAACTCGCCGTCGGCGTTGAAGAAATGATCGTCGGCCATCGAACGGTTGGCGACATAGACATGCGCCGCCATGCCGGTTTGGCCGAGCACGTCGCCGGCGGTGGTGATCGAGCGCATGCCGGCGATGAAGTCTGTCGGTACCTTCGGCATGGGTACGGGGCTCCAGCGGTACTGGCCGAGAGCGAGCTGGTGGTCGCCGACATTCGGCGCGCTTTTCCAAAGCGGATAATTCGCCGCTTTGAAGCGACCGGTGTGCCTGACGCTCGGCCTTATCCGATAGAGCCAGGAGCGCTCATTGGTGCCGCGCGGCGCAGTGAAAGGAGAGCCCGACAGCTGCTCCGCATAGAGGCCATAGGCCGGCCGTTGCGGCGAGTTTCGCCCCTGCGGCAGCGAGCCCGGCAAAGTCTCGGTTTCGAAGTCATTGCCGAAACCCGGCATGTAGGAAAAGGCCATGGCATCCTCCCGAATTCGTAGTCCCGGAGCGTCCGGAGGGCGCTCCGGGTTGACCAGATTGGTTTCATTTGTAACCATTGAAAATGTAACCATCAACGGTGATTTCGGCATGGGGCGCCAGCATGCCCAGTCAGGGCCAACTATGGAAATCCTCGAACTCGAATCCTTCCTGCCTTACCGGCTCTATCGGCTTGCCGATGCCGTCAGCCGGGAATTCGCAAGGGTCTACAAGGACCGCCACGGCTTGACCCGGCCCGAATGGCGCACGCTTGCGGGACTTGGACAGCACGGCACGATGACGGCGACCGCACTCGGCGAGCAATCGGCCATGCACAAGACCAAGGTTTCCCGCGCGGTCGCCGAACTCGAGCGGCGCCGCTGGCTCGTCCGGACTCCGGACGAAAAGGACCGCCGTGTCGAGCATCTGGCGCTGACCAAGGCTGGCGTTGCCGCCTATCGCGAGATGGTGCCGCTGGCGAAGGCGTTCGAGCGGGAGTTACTGGACAAACTGAGGAGTAGCGACCGCGCGGCAATTGAGGCAGCATTAGCCGCCCTGGAGGGTCGTTTGGGACGAGCCGAGGTTGGGATCGAAGCCAATCATTTTGAACGAAGGGCTAGCCAGTGCTTGGCATTTGTCGAGTAAGTGACCAGTCTTCGGCGACAACTTCGATCGTGTCGTCGCGAAAATAAAACAGGAACTGCCGCGAGTTAGGTCCATCTTGCGACAGAATTTCCCAATCGCTGTCGCCGATTGACCGGCTATCGCCGATCACCTCGTAGAACTCGCCCCATTTGGGAGCCTGCTTGCTGTACAGGCCTTTACCTGAGAACCAGGCGTGATCATTTGTGGAGTCCCATCGCCAACGGCTGCAACCGATGAAACGAAGGGTTCCTGTCTCTCCGCTCCTGGCCTCATAGGCCGATGAGTTCAACAGAAAGGTAAGCTGAACTGTTTTATCCTCAACGGTCAGTTCTACATTCGGAGCGTTGGGCTCAGCGTTCCAATCCAGGTTCAGGTGTCGGAAAGATAATGGCGTCACCAGTCCATCACCACCTTGCCGGAGTTACCACTCTTCATCGCCTCGAAACCCGAAATATAGTCGTCGATGCCGATACGGTGCGTGATCAGGCCGCTGACGTCGAGAGGCCCCTGCACCAGCGCGATCATCTTGTACCAGGTCTCGAACATTTCGCGGCCGTAGATGCCCTTCAGATGCAGCATCTTGAAGATGACCTTGTTCCAGTCGATTTCGAAGCCCGTCGGCGCGATGCCGAGAATGGCTATCTTGCCGCCATTGTTCATGGTGTCGATCATGTCGCGGAAGGCAGGCGCGGCACCCGACATTTCGAGGCCGACGTCAAACCCCTCGGTCATGCCGAGCGCCGGCATCACGTCGCGCAGCTTTTCCTTCGATGCGTCGACGACATGCTGGACGCCGAGCTTTTTCGCCAGTGCCAGGCGCACCGGGTTGATATCGGTGATGACCACTTTTCGCGCACCGACGCACTGCGCCACCAGTGCGCCCATGATGCCGATCGGCCCGGCGCCGGTGACCAATACGTCCTCGCCGACGAGATCAAAGGACAATGCGGTGTGAACCGCATTGCCCAAGGGATCGAATATCGCCGCGATCTCGTCCGGTACGTCATCGGGGATCGGCACGACATTGTGCTGCGGGATCGCCAGGTATTCGCCAAAAGCGCCCGGCCGGTTGACGCCGACACCAAGCGTGTTGCGGCACAGATGCCCCCTGCCCGCCCGGCAGTTGCGGCAATGGCCGCAGACGATATGGCCTTCACCGGAAACACGCTGGCCGAGTTTGTACTCGGTGACGGCCGCGCCGAAATCGGCGACGGTTCCGACGAATTCGTGGCCGGTCACCATCGGCACCGGCACGGTCTTTTGCGCCCACTGGTCCCAATTGTAGATGTGGACGTCGGTGCCGCAGATCGCCGTCTTCCTGATCTTGATCAGCACGTCGTTCGGACCGATTTCCGGCACCGGCACTTGTTCCATCCAGATGCCCGGCTCGGCCTTGGCCTTGACCAGCGCCTTCATCATGTTCGACATTCTTTTGTCCCCAGAACCTTGGTCGCTTGACTCTCTTGATCCGGAATCGCTTTTCGGTTCCGGCCGTTCAGGAAATCACGCCGAGTTCGCGACCGACTGCGGCGAACGCCTCAACCGCACGATCGATGTCGGCGCTGGAATGGGCGGCCGACATCTGCGTGCGGATACGCGCCTGGCCCCTCGGCACCACTGGGAAGGAGAAGCCGATGACATAGATACCGCGCTTCAGCATCCGCGCCGCCATTTCCTGCGCCAGCGTCGCGTCGCCCAGCATCACCGGGATGATCGGATGGTCGGCGCCGGCCAGTGTAAAGCCGAGCCTGCCCATCTCGGAGCGAAACCGCGCTGCGTTGGCATATAGGCG
>NZ_JBVVQK010000035.1:0-51685 GCF_055811175.1 Mesorhizobium sp. WSM4828
CTCGTAAGGACGACCTTAAGAGCGCAGCCTCGCTACCGTGCCATCTTCTCGCAAGGCGGCCTTCGCCGGAGGCGTACTGCGCACCTCACCCGACAATCGTTCATATACGCCGAACGGATCGTCGGAACAGCGATCGGTATGAGCCAGGTTGCTTAAATGCGGCAGGCGGGCCCAAACCACGCCATGCTGTGGTCGCGTGCCAGGAAGGGTACGCGTGGAACAATGGCTTCTCTAGAAAACGCCGCCAATCCCAATTCCGCCACTGATATCGGGAGGAGCCGCTGCGGGAGGCGAGGATTGCGGCTGCGAGTTTCTGGCATTTTTTCGGCTGGGAGCACCCTTTTTCCGCACGGGGGCGACATCTGAGGCCACACTTGCTCGCCTGGGCCTCTGCAGTACGGTCACGGGGTCTTTGCAGATGCGGCCGGAGTGCAAAAAGAGCTCCCCCAGAAGCTCAACGGTCGGCTCGCTGGCCGACGGTGTTCGCTTGGTGTTCTTGTAATACGTGCTGAGAGCATGGAGCGAGCCCTTGCCCCACTCTCCGTCGACGGTCATGCGATAACAACCCAGGCGGCGCAATTCTGTCTGGACACTGCGTACGAGCTCGGCTTTTTTTTCAGGCTTCGTTGCACCAGCCTGCGTGCCAACGATCAATGTTTCAAGACCGGAGATCACACTTTTCCGGGCCCCTTCGAGGCTGGCAGTCTCCGTACCGACCGCATCGGCTGAAGCGCCGGATGGCGCCGAGGCGTCCAGCGATCGTAAAGTCTGTCCCACGATAATCACCGCAGTCTGCAAGTCGTTGGAAGCAAGTTCTACCTGCAGTCTTTGCTTCGCGACAGGATCCGACAGGATACGCGATAGGCTGGCGCTCAACTGAGCCGGGTCGAGCACTTGCTGCTCGGTGAAGTAAAACTGCTCGCGAAGATTGGACTGATCCCACGGGACCTGACGACCGGCAGTGAGTGCTTCAGTCTCGTTGCGCACGCGGATCATCATGTCCGAAATGCTGAGCCCTGGGATCTCGACATTCTTCAACAGGGCTGAAGTGAACGGGCTGTTGTCTCCCGAGCCGTCCGCCGTGATGTTGCCTGGCTGGGTTGCAAAGGCAACAAACGTGTTTTCGCCCACTTCGACCTGCGCGAGCCCATTCATTACGCTTGGGCCTTTGCCCATCGGGTTGTTTCGGCACGCGTCGAGGAAAATGAAGGTCTGCCGTTCCCGACTTGAGAATCGTGCGATCAGGTCGTTAAGCTTGATTGCTTTCGCAGTCAGTTCCCCGATGGTTTCAGGATCGGGCGTGTCGACCGGCAGCAGGTAATTTTCGCCCTGAAGCTGCAGGCCATGGCCGGCGTAGAAGATCAGTACCGCGCTGGCGCCCACAAGCTTGCCATCGGCCTGGCGAAAGAGCTCGCCGAAACCGGCAAGGGAGAGATCTACTCCCAGCAGCACATCAAAATTCAGCCTTCTCAGGCTTTCGGAAAGCCTTGTGGCGTCGTTCACCGCATTGGGCAAGTGTGGGAGACGAACACTCTGGTAATCGGAGTTGCCGAGGACAATGGCGAGCCGCTTGCTTGGTTGTGGCGTTGGTTCATCTTCGACCGCCGCTTGAGCGCGTACCGATCCAACCAGTGCCACCAGCAGAACCATTATGATGCGCAGGAACGGGCTGTGGGTCCTGTAACAGGCTCGTTTCAGCATGCGACAATCTCAGAGTCGTCGAAGTGTCGAACCGGCTCACGCTACTCTTGCGCGTGAAACTTATGTCTCGGAGTGCAGCGGCTTTTCTACACCAGAAATCACCTCAAAGAAAGCGCAAGGGTGGTGCTAGCCCGCTTTCTTGACGCAGTGCTCATCCGAGACAGTAGCGCTGGCGCGTGCAATCGACAATCCGGTCGGCAAGCTCCGCCGCAGGTTCTAGCAAGCAGAAATCGAGCAATGTACGAAACCCATATCCCACGCGGCGAGAACCTGCTACACTCTTGGCAGCGCCGGTGCAATATGTTGCACCCACGCTGCCACAGCCAGATATTGCATTGAGACTCTTCTGCGTATCGCATCCCTTATTACATTGGCTTTGTAGTTAAGAGGGGAAAGGACAATGAAGGAAAGCTTCGCTCGGCGCTTGTGCGCAGCGGGCATGTTCTCGTTTGCCGCTGCATTGATCTTACTGCCTTCTCAAGCAAGCGCCTGCATTGTCGACAGTGAAGGCGTCTTTCTGGACACGAACTGCTATCTTGGAGGTGCTACCAACAGCGTAATTGTCGACACGTCTTTGGGGGCGCTTGGTGATGTAGTTGACAGCGTGGTCGAAGCGGACGTCGGCCTCGCGAACGGGGTTCCGCTCGCTCAGTCGACGCCGTTCGGTGTTTTCGCTCCCGGTCAGTTGGCTCGCACGGAACATGACGGCTTCTCGATTTCGAATAGCTTGGGCGTGCTCGATGGGCCGAGCTTCAGCGTCGATGAATTCTCCGCTGCCATCAGCGTCGACTTCAATGCCGCAAAGCATTTTGGATTCGGCAGCGAGCATGGACTGAACCTCGGCCTGTTCGCCGGGTATGCATCGGCCAAAGTCGATTCCGATGCGTTCGGGTTCATCGGGGAGGGTGAAGCAACCAACAGAAGTGGGATGTTCGGCGGCTACGGGCTCATTCGACGCGGCACGAGCTATGCGCTCGTGGCAGCATCTGCGTTCCTTGGGAACACCGACATCGAAAGGACGGGACGCACTTTCGGCAGCTACGACACACAGGGTTATGCACTGACAGGCTCAATTGGTCGCATCTTCAACCTGACCGATCGGGTGCGACTCGACATCCGTGGCGGATTGTTGGGCGTCATCTTTACCGGCGATGGATACACAGACAGCTTTGACACTGTCTATGGAAAGAGCCGGTTGTCGTTTGGCGCAGTCAAATTCGAACCTGGAGTTTACGGTGATTTTCTGCTCGGCAATGGCATGGTGATCAGCCCTTATGCGCGTTTGGATATCCAGGAGCGCTTCGGCTATTCCAACACGGCAAGCGCAGACGGTAGAGAGAGTGACTTTGACGACCCGGACTTTTCGGCTGCACTGTCGTCCGGCTTCAACCTGAAAATGTCTCAATCGATAATGCTCAGCAGCGAAATTCGCGGTAAGTGGTCTCAAGACAGTTCAACCGTCAGCGGCAAGCTGGGTGTGAAGATCGCCTTTTGAATTCGGGATTGGGATCCGGTAATTGGGCTGGCCAGCAAAAGCGCTGATCATCGCCACTATCAGCTATTCAGCGGCGGGATGCGTTTTATGCGGCTGGGTCAAAAGCGCGGGCGATGCCCCCGGGGCCGGTCCAGCAGGGTGCCTAAGCGCGGAGGGTGGCCTTGCCGCTGGGGATGAAATGCAGATTGGCCAATCTTCGTCATCGCGGTGGTGGCTCCGCTCGGTCGGCCGCGCGAAACCTACGAGGCAACCAGCCCAGCCACAACGACGGATCAAACCGGGGTCGCGCCGAGGCAGTGCTGCTTTTCCAAGGCGCTTTAGGGTCGCCAGTATGCAGGCCTTTATGTGCCGCGCAGTCGCTGCGAACCCTCACCGCACCCCATTTGTAAGCTGGCGCCCTCGCCCTGGCCCGGTAACGGAATTCGGTCGAAGGGGTATGGAGGCCGAGCTCCTACATCTTCGAGAGGAAGCGAGCGCCTTTGCCTTCTTGAAAGCTGCCGGCGCTACACTTCATTTTTTTGAGCAAGACGCGCCTGTCCGGCTTGAAGGGTGGGCCGATCCGAAAACGGTTCACGGCGGTACGGAGCTTGATCCGGGGCCCCCAAGAGACACCTCTCGATCCGCGGAAAATCGGGTCTGCGGTAGGCCGGCCGTCGTACGGCACTTAGCCTTCAGAATTTCGGCCTTAAAGTTTCAAACGAGCTCTCTCAGCATGTCGTCGACGTGGCGTTAGCCGCGGCTTCCGTTAGCCCCTGTGCGCCGCCAGCAATCTCGCGTAGACATGCCTGCCGGCATTCGGCGCTGCGAGGTGAGAATCCCATGCGAATGCTGTCGCGTACCCTTTTCCTTTTCCTAGCGCTCGTCGCCGCCAGCCTGTCGCCCGCCCGGGCCGCGGCGGGCGATTGCGGCGATGCCGCCGCGCTGGTGCGGCAGGCCTATCCCAAGGCCCGAAAGAGCGCCGACGGCACCTCGTTCACGCTTGAACCCCCTACCAGCATCGTCTCAACGAGCGATGCACCATTCGGCCTGGCCTGCAAGACCTGGCCAGCCCATGACGACCTGCTACTGGTCGCAGTGCCGCTGATCGACAGCGCGAGCGCCGACCACCTGCATGTCGGCGACATCGAGCTTCTGGTCGTCGACAGGAAGAGCCGCCGGGTGCGCCAGCGCCTGCTCCTGCCCGGTCTGATGACCGATGACATGATTGTCATTGAAAAGGTGGAATTCGACACCGGCCGTTATGCACTGGCTCCCGATGTCAGCGCATTCGGCCTGCGCATCGAAATGGCGCACCATTCGCTGACCGCCCCGTTCACTGAAACCGACCTGCGGCTCTACGCTCTCACCGGCGATACGCTACGCGTGGTGCTCGACGGCCTCGTGGTGGCCGGCTCTGGCGGTGACAGCGATGGTAGTTGCGCCGGATACTTTCATTCCAGCCAGGTCAGCCTGGTGATAAGCCCGGCGAGGCAGCATCATGGCTATCACGATATCACCGCGGTTGAGCGGACGAATACCGATAGTCCCTCCCCCGACCAGAACGGCGAATGCCAGTCCCATCCCGGCAAGCCTGTGAAGCGTACCTACCGGCTGCGCTATGACGGCAGCCGCTATGCGGTTCCCGCGGCACTCAAGGTGATGGGGTTGTGACGCGGCCGCACAAGTCCCTGCCTTGGTTCGTCAATGTCATCAATTCCAGTTGAATGGGTATCGACCGTTAATTCTCTCGTGCTAGGAGGCGCGCAAGGGGGCTCTTCTCGAAGGAGCTGATGATTTGTGGTGGTCAAGATTCAAAAGGGGTTTTGCCGGAACGTGGGACGACAGACTGGACGGACTATTCTCCGCAAAGGTCGACTACGCCGGAAAATCCATTCTCGATGTTGGCTGCAATATGGGTGTTGTCGCCTATGAGATATCCAAGCTGAAACCCAGCTCGATCCACGGGATCGACATTGCCAAGCCGCATATAGAGACTGCGAAAATGTTGTTGAGCGGCTCCCCGGTACATGCCCGGTTCGATCGCCTGAATCTTGGCAGCCGGCGCCTCGGCAATATCCTTCTACCCAAATACGATATCGTCCTGCTGCTGGCCGTCTATCAGCACATGCAGCGCAACATCGGCCCGGGCAAGGCGCGAAGGGTGCTTTCCAATATTGTGAGGCGCACCTCGAACGTTGTTGCCCGCGTTCCGCCTGGAACGGATGGCGAATTCATCGAAACGCTTTCCGACGAAGGTTTCCAGGTCAAGAGCACTCACACGTCGCCTCTTGGTAGTCATGTGCTGGTGCTTGAGAAACCTGCCTTCGGAAATCCGCGGCCATAGAGATTTCGCATCGCCAGTGGCAACCTGCCCCACTAACATGCCATGTGCTAGCAGCGGCCCCGACCCGCTGCTGGCTGCAACTCAGCCCGGGAGCGCCCATTCGCCGGGAGAAGCATCTCGGGGCTGGACCTCGCCCATGCCATTGACATTGACGGTCGCGGCTGTGATGTTCTCTGCCACTGCCCTAACAGATTGGATGCGCCCGTTGGCGTAGGTGACGAATACGAATTTGGCCGTCACCGCGGAGCACTGGCCGTCCCGCCTGCGGTCAGCGCGCCGCCGGTATCGAAATCGACCATGTGCGCCATCATTTCCTGGGCGCCCGTCCAGCGCTTTGGCTCATGGCGCCGAGCGGGTGAACAGAGCTCGGAATAACTCCTCAGCACGCCCCAGTCCTGCATCCGTCAGAACCACTGACTTCGCCTTGTTTGCCGGATTCGCGATTAGCCCCTTCACGTGCAGGCGATCCAGAGCGTTCCAGTCCAAACCCTTCCAGGCGCGCCCCTCTTCATGCAGCGTCAGCCAAAGCAGGCCCAGAACGGCATCGTCGATCTTGTCGGTGTCGATCTCCATGCAAGCAGTCTAACACGCGAAAGGGCCTCTGCCACGATCCACACCGGATGGTTATTTCCTGCCACGACCGTTCGGCTGAAATAAGTGCTTTACTCAGGCGTCGCATCCGCGACGGCGCCATTGGGGGGCGACGAGCCGGGACGGGATCGGAGTTCATCATGGTGCCTAAGCGGCGGCAGCCTTGCCGCTGGCAATGAAATGCGGATAGGCGAAAGTCCTCGTCGTCGCTCTGCCGTAGGCGAACGGCGCATCATCCAGGTCGCTCGTCATGCCGCCGGCAGCGCGCAGTACCGCGTCACCCGCCGCAGTGTCCCATTCCATAGTGCGCCCGAAACGCGGATACGTTTTCCGACGCGCTCTCCGACCGCAGAAATCCCAACCTTGCCAGAGGTGAATTTTTGATCCCTGAGCGGTTATCGCGGAGCGCATTGCGGGCCACAACGGACTTTGCGACATCCCCTTCACTGATTCACCGCCCCTTCAGCGCCAGAATGCGAAATCCGCTGTAAAGGTCGAGGCTTAGCAAGAACCGCTCAAGGTCGGTCCGACGTTGCAGGGCTGACGTGTTTTCATCGAGCCAAGACTGACTCTGGTACCGTGCCGGGAATGAGCTATAGTTCAGATACTAAGACGGCCGGGGCGCTTGCACAATGGCTGGACTGGGTGAACAGATTGCGCGTCAGCAGCGCACCATGGGACCGCTCCTGGTAGCGGCAGTGGTCGTCGGCCTTATCGGTCTGCCCGTGGCAGCCTGGCTCGACCTCCGAGACCTGTCGGAACGGATGCTGCGCAGGCAAGCCAGCGAAATCAGCCGTATCATCGACGAAATGCGCGGATTCTACGGCAGCGACGTCGTAGGACGCGTGCTGCAAGCTAACGGCGCCGTGACTGCGACGCACAACTACCGGGACGTGCCAGGTGCGATCCCTATTCCAGCAACCCTCTCGATCGAACTCGGCAAGCGCATCAGCGCTCACGACGGGTCCGTCAAATATCGGTTCGTCTCGGATCTGCCTTTCAAAGGTCGCGCCCCCCACCAGCTCGATGCGTTCGAGCGGAATGCACTCATTGCTTTGCGCGCCAACCCGAAGGAGCCGATCATCGAAGTCTCGGGCTCACTGTTTGACCGGCAGGTCCGCGCCGCCGCCCCGGTAATAATGGGACAAGTCTGCGTGACTTGCCATAACTCACACCCGGACAGCCCCAAGACGGACTGGAAGGTAGGGGATGTCCGAGGGATCCAGGAGATATCAGTCAATCAGCCTATCGCTGCGAACGTGCTGACCTTCAAGTATCTGCTCGTATATTTCGGTTTCGCGGCGGCGGCGGGCCTGACGTTCATTCTCCTGCAGCGTCGGCAGTCCGCCTTGATCCAGGGGATCAACAAGGAGCTTTCGGAGGCAAACGACTTCCTGGCCGCGATTTCATTGAAGATCGCCAAATACCTTTCGCCTCAAATTTACAAAAGCATCTTCAGCGGCCAGAAGGACGTCACCATCGCGACCGAGCGCAAGAAGCTCACGATCTTTTTCTCCGACGTCAAGGACTTCACCGCGATCGTGGAACGGCTCCAGCCCGAGGACTTGACACTTCTCCTCAACGAGTACTTCACCGAGATGTCGACGATCGCGCTCAGACACGGCGGCACTGTCGACAAGTTCATCGGTGACGCGCTTCTTGTGTTCTTTGGAGACCCCGAGACGCAAGGCGTCGAGGAAGACGCGAGAGCCTGCTTGCGCATGGCCGTCGACATGCAGCGTCGGGTGGAGCAGTTGAACAGGGTGTGGCGTGACCGCGGAGTTGAACGGCCCTTCCGAGCTCGCATGGGCATCAACACGGGCTATTGCAATGTTGGGAACTTCGGTTCCGATGATCGGATGGACTACACCATCATCGGAGCCGAAGCGAACTTGGCGGCCCGTCTGCAGTCGATTGCCGAGCCCGGCGGCATCTGCCTCAGCTATGAGACTTACGCGCTCGTGCGCGACCTTGTCCGGGCGCGTCCGTTGGCACCGATTGCCATGAAGGGGATCAGCCGGGAGGTTGTCCCCTACGAAGTCGAGGGCCTCCTGGGTGAACTCGCACAGCGCCCTCAGGTCATCAGCGAGCACGCGACTGGCCTCGACTTGTTCCTCGACGTTGAGGCAATCGACGAGAATGGGGTCGAGCGGGCGAAGAAACGACTTTCGGAGGCGCTCCTGGCCTTATCCATCCGAAGCAAGCCTGCCGCATCTTAGGTTCTTGAACGTGACGCAATGTGAACCGTGGCAAATCACATCAAGTCGGGTTCAACGCCCTCTCATGCGCCGCCGGTACTGACGCACTCGGCTGGTGTCACGAAAAGCACGACGAAGCCCGCAAGGGACTTGGTCCAGAGCATGACTGGTTCGAGCCATACTGCAGACGCCTTTGGCTTGATGTGGGTCGCTGACGTTGCCCCCCGGCGTGGGCTGTGTCCTGCTGGGCGGGTGAAGCGACGGGCGCTGGCGCGGAGCTTTTGGTCGCCCGGCTTCAGAACATGACATCCAATCTTCTCGGCCTACTCATTTGTATGGTTTGGTAGCGCGCTGATCGAGAGCAGAACGAACGTAGTCATTATCGGCCATGGCTCGGGCCAGCGCCTTGGAAAACTGTTGGGCTGCGGGGGCGGAAAGATGATAGCCGTCTGGAAAGTCCGCAGGGGTAAAGGGTATCACCCCCTGAAGATCGATAAGTTCTGCTCCTGCGTTGCGGATCGTATTGCGAAGTTCCTGTGGAAGAGGGTAACGGCGAGGAACGGGGATGGCAACGAAGACGAGCTTGTTGCCGTCCTCCACGACCATCCCGATGAAGCGCGCGAGTCGATGATAAGTCACGGGCGGATCAGGAAGGTCGTGTTGGCTCTGGCCCCTAAGAGTTCTGTTGATGACCTGGGCGAGCGTTGTATAGCCGGGGATCAGTGCAAGAACCCTCGTCTGCACGCGTACTCTGTCCGCCCACAATCGGAAAGCGCAACTAAGCAGGTATTCAATGCGGTCGCTAGGTGACAGGACATCGTGCGCGAACGCCTCCGGGGCAGAGGAAAGTCCTGCAAACTCGCCACCCAGGCGTTCGACATTGAGCGGCTGATGATCATCCAGATGACCATACGCAAAGCTAATCACGACTAAATTAAGCTGGGGGTTTTTTGGCTGAATAAAGTTGCGGTATAAGTAGTGCCAATCGACGATCGTTGTATCGTCCGGAAAGATCATGGCAGGGTTAACCCTAGGAAGGTTAGCGCTAGCCAATGTGTCTGCGACAAGATCAGGTTGGATGCTGGCGCGTGTGAGCGAATTTCCAAGAAATAAGACGCGCGGAGGCTCTGCCGTCCTAAGATCTTCAACGATTCTTGGTATTTGCCGGATGTGCCGTACGTCGGCAGAAAGCCAGGACTCACCCAGATAAAGACAAAACTCCACCGCCGCCAGCAAAAGCAGGACGGCTGCAATCACCTTGGACTCCGTCCTAAAATTGGAAATAAATGAATTCATGGGCGTTCGGTGATGGAAAGAAAATCAACATCAGGATCATGTAAGCGTACACAACGGCGCGAGCTGACCACGATCCCTGCGGAAGTGCGAGAAGGTTCTTCTTACGACGATCGAGCCAGAACTCGAAAAGGAATAGAGGAAGAGTGTAGAAAACCATGAGACCTAGCATAGCCGTTGCGCCAGCCGTGATCCGCCAATCAGTGGCTATGAGATGAAGGAAGGTTCCTACTTGACTTATGCTCTCAGCCCGAAACAGAAGCCAGCCGAAGCATACGAATTGGAACATCAGAACAATTCGCCAGGCACGGCCGAAAGAGGAGACAGGCGCTCTGCCCTCCCAGCCCATGAAACGGTAAATGCAAAGCAGTAATCCATGGAATAAACCCCATAAAACAAAAGTCCAGCTGGCGCCGTGCCATATGCCGCCCAGAACCATAGTGATCATGAGATTTCGATACACTATTGGCGTGCTACCCCGGCTACCGCCGAGAGATATGTACACATAGTCGCGCAACCATGTCGAAAGGCTGATATGCCAGCGTCGCCAGAAATCGCTGGGCGAGATGGCCAAATAAGGTATCTTGAAATTATCCATCAAGTCGATGCCCATCCACTTGGCGAGACCTTGCGCAATGGAACTGTAGCCGGAAAAGTCGGCATATATCTGCCATGCGAATGCATACACACCGACGAGACATTCGAGCCCGGTAAGTTGATCGGCCTCACGACCAAAAATGCTGTTGACCAGCGAGGCCATGTTGTCGCCGACAACAACCTTCTTAAAGAGGCCTAAAAGTATGTAGTACAGGCCGAGGCTGAAGTCGTCAGGACGACTGACGCGCGGCACCTCAAGCTGTTTTAGGAGTCCGCGGCCTAGCTCCTCATGCCCCTTGGCACCGGAGCGCATTATAGGTCCCGCGACCAAGTGCGGGAAAAAGGAGACGTAAAGGGCGAAATTCCAGAAACTGCTAGCCGGCTTTGCAATGCCACGCGCTATGTCGAAGACATAGCTCATACTCTGGAACGTATAGAATGATATACCAACTGGCAGAATAACGTTAAGCAAAGGTAAAGATACTGTTATTCCCAACGTCGAAAGAGTAGAATCGAGTTGGCTGGCAAAAAAATTATAGTATTTGAATACTCCAAGCAGCAACAGGTTAACAAAGACAGAGATCCAGATGTATCGTTGTCGGGGTGGGCCTGCCGGAGCCGCCGCCACAAGATTGCCCAGGCAGAAATCCATGATCGTAGAGAAAGCGATTAGTGGGAGAAATCGCCAATCCCACCAGCCATAGAAAAAGTAGCTTGCGGCGAGGGTAAATAGTCTCTGAGCGCGAAATGGAAGCGCCCAGTAAACGGGGATAAATAACGAGAAGAATATCCAGAAGGGCCAGCTATTGAATACCATGGCTTCCCAAAATTATCTAAGCGGGACCTTCTAAATATTTTAACTTCGAAGGCGCAGAGAACGCCGTGATTTGAAGGCGACGCTTGAGGAGATTGGCGACGCGGGATCACGGCTTTCCACGACGGCTCATCCCGTCTTGACGTGACCAACCCCGATTGCCAGCCATTCATGTGCAAGGTCAGCGACGTGGCGACCAAGGGTTGTTCCAGGAAAGCTGTCTCCCTTGGCAGGTCGGGGGCCCCAGCATGACGATATCGATTGTTCCCCACTTTCCCGCTGTCCCGCCGGGCGGCTATACGCTGAAATATGCAGAAGATCGGCGAGGCGCGCTTTAGATCAACGTGCAGGCTAAGGCGTGGCCCTAATTTGTCTTCGTTCATTCAAACGACAACGCGCAGGCTGCCTCCGCGAGACGATCCGGTACTGGTGGACCCGTCTGGGCTCGATATCTGCCGCCGAGATCCGGCGCAAGCGGACACAAGGGATGCCCCCCGGGCCACAATGGCAACGGCACGTAGATGCGGGTGTTCGTCAAGATCACTGGGCAGACCTACTGCCTTTGGCTGGCTTTCGATCACGAAGACGAGGTCCTTGAAGCGCGGCGAGTTCCTATGGCGCCGCGATGAAGCTCATAGGCTGTGCGACAGGCAGGAGACCGGCCGCTTGGTTGGATAATCGAGCTGAGAACTCACACCAGCCTGGGCAAGCCCATGGGCATGAGCGGCATCTCCAAGAGCCAGGTCTCTCGGCTCTGCGAGGAGATCGACGGCAAGGTCAAGGCCTTCCTTGAGCGGCCGATCGAGGGCGACTGGCCAGACCTGTGGATCGACGCCAGCTACCTGAAGGTCCGCCGCGGTGGGCGGATCGTCTCGGTCGCTGTCATCATCGCCGTCGGCATCAACGCGGACGGCCGGCGCGAGGTGCTGGGCATGGAGATTGGCACCTCGGAGCCCGAGCCGATCTGGGCGGAGTTCCTGCGCAAGCTGACACGGCGCGGCCTGCGCGGCGTCAAGCTCGTCGTCTCCGATGCCCACGAAGGCATCAAGGCGGCCGTCACCAAGGTGCTGTGCGCGACATGGCAGAGGTGCCGCGTCCACTCAATGAGGAACGTGCTGGCCCATGCCGGCAAGAGTGGGTGCAGGGTCGTCTCAGCCTTCATCGCCGCCGCTTTCGCCCAGGAAACGCCCGAGGCCGCGTCCGTACAATGGCGCGCCGTCGCCGACCAGATCCGGCCGAAGGTGCCGAAGCCGGCGACAAGCATGCACGACGCCGAGCCCGACGTGCTTGCCTACATGACCTTCCCGAAGGACCACCGTGCCAAGCTGCACTCGACGAATCCCATCGAGCGCCTCAACGGCGAGATCAAGCGGCGCACGAGGTCGTCGGAATCTTCCCGAACGACGACGCGATCGTGCGCCTCGTCGGGCGCTGCTCGAACAGAACGATGAATGGGCAGTGCAGCGGGTCAGATATATCACTCTGGAAACGATCCGCCAGATGAGCGACGATCCCCTGATCAGCCTGCCAGCCGTGGCACGCTGATCAGCCCGGCCCAGGCCGGAGAGCACGGCGACCAATGCCGTCAGCTACACCACGCCGCGGGACACGATCTGCTCGCCGCCTCACGCCTACCACAGAAGCGCGTAACCAACGCGCGTGAGCGAAGACCCGGCATCATCAGAATGATCGATGAAAAGATTGGGGCGGGGGCGATAAGTGACCCTAATCTTAGCGGAGGCAACTCATGTCTTCGGCATAGTTGGGAACACAAGTCGCAGATCAGGATCTAGCGGTGGATTGTCATACAACGACCTCCGATAATTGGTCAATACGCATTGGACCAGGGTGGCCCCGTACTGCGCCTATTTCAACGATTGGGCGTCGATTTTACCAACATTGCGGCCTTCGATCACCTGAGAAATGTCGTCCGCCAGTACCCCGACAAGCTTGCAATTGCTTGTGGCACTCTGTTGGTCCCGGCAGGCATTCTGACCTATTTCCTTCCGGCGCTCTTCAATGTCCCAGCCGGGCTGGAGCGCGCGGCCCAGTTTCTGCTTGCAAGCGTCGGCGCTGCATTCCTCGTGACAATTCTGAGCAGCAATTTCGGTGTTGCAAGCCTGATCAAGCAGTGCCCATCCCTGATTTTCAAAACGGACTCTTAAAGTATTGTTCGTTACATCAGGAAGGTTCAAGTATTATCCCTAAGATCCCATAGCTGACGATATAGGCCAATCTAAGATGATCAAAATCAATGTACTCGGCGATCTCGTGCTGACGGACCCCATCAACGAGCTTGCAAAACAGCCCGGTTCGCCGGCCATCTTTTCTTGCTCCACGAGAAGATTTTTGAGCGCCGCAGACCTGAATATCTTCAATCTCGAGTCACCAATAACTTCTAAAAAGACGAGCGAAAAGAAGGTGGGGCCCGCGCTCAGGGGGAATAGGGATCTCCTGCCCTCTATAGCTCAGAGCGGATTGGCCGTGGCAACACTCGCTAATAATCACATGATGGATTTTGGCACCTCCGGACTTGAGGATACATTAAATGCCCTCGATGAAAACAATATCGAGCATCTGGGTGCTGGAATGAAAGGGGCAGAAGCACCTCACCGGCTTCGCTACATCGCGCAAGGGACTTCTGCTTCGTTCATCAATGTCGCGGAGCAAGAATTTGGCGTCGTTGAGGCGGGGCGTGTGGGTGTGGTAAAAGAAGATATCGCATCAATGTATTACTGGATAGTAGAGGAAAAGACCGTTTCTGACTTCGTAATCGTTATCATTCACGGAGGTGCCGAATATTTTCCGCTACCTTCTCCGGAACGAATTCAAAGAGCCCGCCTCTATGCTGATTTTGGCGCAGATGCTGTTATCTATCACCATACGCACGTGATAAGCGCATACGAGAGCTACAAGAGCAAACCAATATTCTATGGGCTTGGAAACTTCCTTTTCTATTGGCCCAACAAGGGAGCCGATTGGAATACAGGAATGGCTGCATCGCTCGTTCTAGACGTCGAACATAAACGAATCATCGGTGAGCCGCTTGTCCACCGGTACTCGCTTGATGATGGTGTTCGCATACTTTCCAAGCAAGAAGCTCAACGTGAATTCTCCTGTCTCGACAATCTTAACATGGCTCTCGCAGATTCATCTCACCTGGGCAGGCTTTGGGAGGAATTCTGTCTCCAGCAACGACACAGGTACTTGCGGCTGAACAACTTGATCTCGGAGTTTCAAGAGGGGATGGCCCAGCGCGGCGTTTGGCCGATTCCTATGTTCCCCAGCAAATCGCTGCTAGGTGGGCTAAACGCGTTGAGGTGCGTTTCGCATCGTGAAGCTTCGGTGACTGTGCTTGAAGCCGAGGCTAAGCGGCGCTTCGATACATTCATCACGTGACACGCGTCCGACTTGAAACGACTTGCGGGATCCGGTTTTGCGCGTCAAACTCAAGCTATGGGGTTTTTTGCTGAGATCTTGGCGCCGCATAGAGCTGCGCGCTGTATCATGGATAATTGGATTGCTTTCGTCGGCCCGGCAGCGCTCCAAGGGGGCAGCAGAATGGGGGAATGCCATGTCGAATGCCATGTCGAACGCGGCGTCACCCGTAACGCCGATGGCTGACGTAGCGAGATTACGCTTCGTCAGCAATGTGGCTGCCAATGCATGCTACATCGTTCTGAACACAACCATCATGCTGTGGTATGTCCCGTTTCTGGTAAATCATCTCGGCGTAGCAGCATACGGGATGATTGCGTTAGCAAATTCCCTGGTCATGTATGGAGCCCTTGTGGGAACCAGCCTAAACGTTTCCATTAGCCGTTTTTTGGCGATAGACCTGAATAGGGGGAACACAGTCAGCGCAAACGGGACCTTCAACACAGGCTTGGCACTTTCGGTAGTTGCTTGTAGCGCTCTGCTGGTCCCGGCAGGTATTCTGACCTATTTCCTTCCGGCGCTCTTCAATGTCCCAGCCGGGCTGGAGCGCGCGGCCCAGTTTCTGCTTGCAAGCGTCGGCGCTGCATTCCTCGTGACAATTCTGAGCAGCAATTTCGGTGTTGCAAGCCTGATCAAGCATCGCTTCGACCTGCGAAATATTGTAAACTCGCTCACGTTGCTGACCCGGGTGGGTATCATAGCACTCTGTTTCATGGTCTGGCCTGCAACCCTCTGGCACGTGGCAGCGGCTTTCGTCATCGCCGCTATGGTCGGGCTGGCGGGGGATGTAGTCGTCTGGAGGCGCTTGACGCCGGAGTTGCAACTCAATTACCGAAGCATCGACCGTCATCATTTTCGGGCGCTTGCGAATTTGGGCGGCTGGTCGGCAGTCAATCAGACCGGCGCACTCCTGCTGATGCAGGTGGACCTCCTGATCGTGAACGCCATGTTCGGTGCCGAGATGACCGGACGATATGCTGCCGTCCTGCTCTTCCCTGCTTTGATCAATACGCTCACGGAGGCGGTCGTCACGGTGTTAAGTCCGGCAATAATGGCGCGCTACGCCGCAGGCGACATCGACGGAATGCGTCGGATCGCTCGTCATTCCGTCAAGCTCCTTAGTGTTGCATTAGCCCTGCCGGTTGGCCTGCTGTGCGGCTTTGGCGCACCTTTGCTGCATCTTTGGCTAGGCCCGCAGTTTGCTCAACTTAACGTGCTGCTGATCCTTCTGGTTGGTCATTTGGCTGTTAACCTAGCCGTCAGGCCGCTTTTCTACGTAGTGACGGCATACAACCAGGTCAAAGTGCAAGGGCTGCTCACCCTAGCCCTCGGCTTGGCGAATATCGGCTTGGCGATAGCGCTTGCACGCTGGAGCGGGTGGGGAGTAGTCGGGGTCGCGGCTGCCGCGGCCATCGTGTGGACGATCAAGAACTGTCTGTTCATGTCCAGCTACTGCGCAACCCTGTTGCGTCTCCCCTGGTGGTCGTTCTATGCGCCCTTGACGGCCGGGGCACTCGGCACGCTAGCTATCGGCTTCGCCGGCAGGTTCATCTCACAGCTTTGGTGGCCACCTAATTGGCTGGCTCTCGGCGCAATGGCCGTGACAATAGCTGTATTGTACAGTATAATTGCTTATTTCTTGTGTTTAAATCGCTCAGATCGCGAATTGCTGTGGAGCATTCTAGATGGGAGGGCCCGTGCTTAATTGGCGCGCACCGGTCTTGAAGGTCTACGACACACGGATTTCCCGTAATCCGATCCCCGGCTATTGTTCCTTTTTGCACGAATTCCATAATCGGCCGGTCTCACGGCAGCGAGAGGAGCAGCACGAGCGTCTTTCGCAACTCTTGCGGCACGCTGCGCGCAACGTGCCGCATTACCGTGATGTGCTGGCCGCTACTGGTGTGGTGCACGGCGATCAAGTGAACCTCGAACGCTTTCGGCAGGTGCCGGAGCTTACCAGGGAGATGTTGCACACGAAATTCGACCTTCTGAAGAGCGATGATCTGGCCTCGAGGGCGTG
Organism: Mesorhizobium sp. WSM4828; assembly: GCF_055811175.1. Lineage (NCBI taxonomy): Bacteria > Pseudomonadati > Pseudomonadota > Alphaproteobacteria > Hyphomicrobiales > Phyllobacteriaceae > Mesorhizobium > Mesorhizobium sp. WSM4828. The sequence goes on from NZ_JBVVQK010000035.1 coordinate 16,474, forward strand.
GTACAAGAGCAGCTCGGGCGGAAGCAGTGGAGAACCGGTGACGTTGCTGCAGGACAGATACTACAACGACATGGGGCAGGCCTTGACCCAGATGCACTATTCCTGGGCTGGTCGAGCCTCGGGCGAACCCTTTGTCAAACTTTGGGGGTCGGACCGCGACATAATGTTTGGGACGGTAGGATGGCGTAACAAGCTCAGCAACTTCATCCGGAACCAAACGTTCCTCAACTCCTTCGATCTAAGCAGACAACACATGCAGAACTACGCCAGAGTAATTCAGCGTGTGCGTCCGGTCATCATCGAAGCTTACGCCGAAAGCATCTACGAACTTGCGCGCTACATCAATGCCGAGAAAATCAAGTTGCCTCGTATCAGGAGCGTCGTCACCAGCGCCGGAACTCTGTATCCTTTCATTCGTGAAGAGGTCACGCGTGCCTTTGACTGCCCGGTATTAAATCGTTACGGCACACGAGAGGTCGGCAGCGTCGCCGGCGAGCGCGAGGCCGGAGCAGGGCTGAAAATCTACACCTATACCCATTTTGTCGAGGTCGTGGATGAGGCAGGCGAGCCGTGTGGGCCGGGCGAAGAAGGCGAAGTGCTGGTCACGTGCCTGACGAACTATGCCATGCCGATTATTCGCTACCGGATCGGCGACCGCGCGATGGTCGGAGCCGCGGTTTCGACCCCGACGCCCTCCGTTGAAAAGCTGGAGACGGTTACCGGACGCATGATGGATGCCTTCGTGCGCGAAGACGGCTCGACCATCCCCGGTGCTTTTTTCGTCCACTTCCTTGGTGTGGTGCACAAATCCGACTGGCTGAAGAAGACCCAGATCATCCAGCAGAACTACGACTCGATTCTGATTAAGATGGTCACGGCAGCGCCGCCACCGGAAGGTGCCTTGGAGGAAATCCGCGGTTCGCTGCAGCGTGTTACGGGACCCGCATGCCAGGTTACCTTCGAGTTCGTCGATGCCATTCCGAAGCTGGCCTCAGGCAAATACCGCTATACGGTGTCGCTCGTTTCTCGTCCACCACACAGCACATCCGCTATACAGTAAGTGGCTGAAGTTCGCGCTGGCTGCCGCGCGACGCGCGGCAGCCCCTCCGTTCGCAGAAGCCCCACTCGGCTGCTGGAACGCTGGAACCAGGCGCCAAGCACCCAAAGCCACGCTTGCTGCCGCGCTGCCTGCATCGGCAACAGCGGCTCCGCCGGCTTTTGCAGGGGGAGTTCGCCCTTACGAGTGTTAAAGAAATGCCGCACAACCTCGCGGCCCACTCCACGACGGTAACCGCCCGGTTGTTGCCGCGGAGATTTCATTTCGCTATTTCGCTTTGATGCGAGCGATGAGTTCCTGGTCACCTGGTCACCTGGTCATCGACGAAGGACGAAGGCTTCGAGGAAGTCATTCCATTCGTCCCGCGACGCGATAGTCTAGGAAAGGCGAACGCACCTCGATAGAACGCGCGATTGAGGTCGGGTCATGTCCCAAGGATGTCGACTGTCGACCGGCAGGTACAGCGTAATCCCGTGCCTGTTGGCGCGGCCGACATCGTTTGCTCGCGCCGTGGCACTCCACAGCTCCGACAGCGTGCGCATGCCGCGAAATTGTGGCGCACAAGGGGGGCCGACGGCGAGTTGCGGACCGGATCGGTTCGCACACCATCAAACGCCGCGGCGTATCCCCCATCCCGATCTGCCCGCTCAGGGCGCACTCCAGATCGGGGTCCAATTTTTGTTCACGCCGATTCACATATTGCCCAATCGGGCGCGGTGCGGCTCGTCCAGTCTCACCAGCCGGAGAGTGTGCTGGCGGGAGCTTTTTGATAGCCCTTCACCGGTCCCTGGAGAGATCGTTCAAGGCCAGATACTCGGCAAGTGCGGCAGCCACCTCTTGGCAATCGCCTACGCCGGCGAACGGTGATTGGCCCGCGTCAGCAAATCCTCCCTGATGCTAGCAATCGGGCCGGAAACAGGAAACAATAGCAATCCGAGAAGTATGAAGAAAGTCGGATGGGCAGCCATGCCTCCGCCCTTCAACCACGAGGCGAAGTAGCCTACGGACACGCCCAACACCAGCGGAAAATAGCCTGCGACCAGCTCATCGTAATTATGCAATCTGCGGCGGTACCGAAAGAATTGCCATACCCCGAGAACTACTGCACCAGCGTACAGAACAACGCCGAGCACGCCTGTCTCTGCTGCTACCTCGAGGAGAGGATTGTGACTCGGCACACTAGAGCGATCAGCGTAGTTGCTCGTCAGGGGAGCGACATACTGGTAGAGCTCGGAGGGGCCGTTGCCAATCCCCACCCCGCCCCACAGGTGGTCCCGTACAAGTTGCAGACTGGCATACCACAGCACAACGCGCCCCCCCAGATCTCCGCCCTCACCTTCCTCGAAGCGTCGCACGAGGACATCAGTGGCGAGTGGTGCAATCGCAAGCAGGGAAACGACCAGTATTATTCCGACGATGCCGAACGGTCTCATGGGCTTGTAGAAGAAGAACGCGAGCAGCACGAGCAGGAGCGAGATCGAACTTCCCCGGGACCCGCTGAGGGCGACGAGGCCCAAGGTGCAAAGGATGAAAAAAATACTGAGGACCAGATGGAATGCGCGGGTCAGGCCGGAGGAGCGCAATACTGGCCAAATCTGGCCGGGAAGCGTCAGGACCAGGGTCACACCAAAAAGATTCTCGTTCATTTCCAAGACTTGCAGTCTCTCACCAAGCTGGTAACCGCCTGCGAATACTGCCTGCAATCCAGCCAGGATGAGCATCCAGCCCACCAACATTAGGACGCGCATCAATCCGTCTATGGCTGCGATCGATCTGACCTCCGCAGAAATGAGTAACAGCACAATGAATCCACTGGCATAGGCGACAAGTTCTTTCCGGGCCAGGATGAGATCGGGAGCCCAAAGCAGGGTGACGACCGCCCAGAGAAGATAGAGGGCCATTAGAACGCATACGGCGTTCCACTGAATGTGCTGCCGCTGAACGACGATGCTAAGCAGCCACGCCCCTAGCGCTAACGCGAGAGCCGAATTAGCGGCGACGTCGTAGACCAGCCCGGACCGTAGCCCCATTGGCATCAGCGCAAGGAAGATCGCGACATAAAGGGCGCTCAGGGGCCGTTGGACCAGATAAAGAGCGATGGCGGCGCAGCCGGCGGCGCCGACGGCCAAGATGGGAGCCCGGGGATCGCCCCACAGGATCAGCACCAAAGCCGTCAGGATGGCAAGCAGGACAGCCGAGCTCACATACATCAGGCTTATCGGGGATGGTATATCAGGAGAAAGATTCGACACCGCTCGTCTCCCTGCCTTCAATCCGATTCAGCTGCGATCCAAAGATGGCGTCGCGACGTTCCAGGTCCGGCCCCGGCCTAACTGCACTCCCGGAAGCGCCCTTTCCAAGGCTCGGCACACTGCCTCGAGGCTATGCTGCCGGCGAACGTAGGAAAGCGCGAGTTCTCCGCACCGCTGATTGAGCGACTTCGTTCGAACGATCGTATCGACATCGTGGACCAACTGAGTCATGGTTCGGCTAACGAAGCCAATCTCCTTCTGCTCGATCACTCCTCCAGGATCCACCGATAGTGACACGACCGGAACCCCAATACTCCATGCCTCAAGCATGGTATTTGGGAACCCTTCGACGGACGATGTATTTACCAGAGCCTTGGCTTTCGACAGCAGCGCCATGACCTCGTTGTCGCGCTTCGGGCCGTAGAAGATCAGGTTATCAAGTTTGCGGATCCGCTGTTCCAGCGCCACCTTTACCGTGCTGCTTACTGTGGGATCGAATCCGCCCACCACTGCGAAGCGCAGGCGGGGCAGCGCGTCCGCCAAATCCAGGAACAGATGGAGCTGTTTGCTTGTTCGGATCTTCGCGATCCAGATCGCATCAATGGTGGTCGTGTCGTATACGCGAGGATATTCGGAGACCGAGCGCACCAGATTCGGCACATATGCCGAGCGCTCCCACAAACGCGGGTTGAGCATAGCCGATTGCTGGTGGTGCTGGACCGCAATCACGTCGGTACTTCGCATGCCAAGGCTGAATAGCGGAGCGTGGAACCATTTCTTGTGATCGTAAGCGGTCCAGGGCGTGCAATGAACATCGTTGGCCAGAGCATATATGAAGCGCGTATCGCGGCGCGATCTGGCAAACAGGCCCATCAGCCAAATAAAATCTGTTGGGAGGCGCGCATAGAGAACATCCGGGCGCAACGTGTCCATGGCACGCCAGAATGCTGGGAGACTTGCAGGCAATCGCCACGCCGGTGCCGCAGCGATGCAGCTGACCCCCGCAATCTTGCCGAGGGACTGCGTTTGCCCGTCGCCATATATGAGGCTTACCTCGTGCCCCAGACCCGCGAGAGCCGCGGCAAGATGAGCTATCTGTGCTTCAGCACCGCCCGATGAGCGACTATCGCCGGCAAGGACCTGAGTCGATCTATATCCAGGAGAAACAAAGCACCACCGCAACGTCCAACTCCCACCTATGGCGAAAACGCATTATGTGCTGGTCGTGACCTCTGACCGGAGGGCGCCGGTTCGGGTTAATTCCAAAGACCGGAGCGCGAATAGTTTTTTCGGTGCTTCTGAAGGAATTCACCAATGTCCCCAAATCGGTACCGTGCATGCTTGCGCAGATGGACACGCGTCAGCACCGCATGAACATTGGTCAGGCTTTCTAACCGATTGGAGCAACGCAACTGCTGGAGGGCATTGCCGGCGACCTCGCGCCTGGTACTTCCCCACCGCACTGCGAAAATCACCTCGTCGGCTACGGCGGAAAGGAGGCGGGTTTCCGGTGCGAATGTCGGCGGGGCGTCAATGATGACGCAATCATAGCGTCCGCGCAGCCCTTGACAGACATCAACGATTTTCTGAGCCACAAAAAGCGAAGGTTGGTCAGCACCTGTCCGCCGCACCAGAAGATGGTCGCAATCCAGATCTGGGATCGGGCTAATGGGACCAGCGCTCGTATATTCGGGCGAAAGCGTGTGCTCGCCATTCCGGCGCGCAATTTCGAATGCAGCTGTAGTTGACGGATCCTTTAGCTCGTGCAGGTCGCGGTCGATCAGGAGAACCCGGCGGCCAAGACGCGCCGCGCAGGCCGCGAAACTTGCCGCAAGCGTTGTCTTGCCCTCGCCAGGCACACTGGACGTCACGAGAATGATCATCGGCTTGGCACTCGGGCCAGCAGGTTGGAGGATTGCTGCCACGATCGAATAGATGGCCTGACCGTATGCCGATGATAGCCCATCGAACAAATAGCGGTCGCTCTGGCGGCGGTGAGTCCACCGAATGTCAGGGACAAGGCCGATGCACGAGACTCCAAGGGCGTCAACTATGTCACGTTCGCTCCGCAGGCTGCGGTCCATGCGCTCGAGAATAGCTGCGATAGCCAATCCGAAAGCCGAGAAGGCGATGAGGGCGGCCGGAATAAAGAGGATCGGGTTGATCGAGCTTGGGCGCGTCGGCGCTCGGGCAGATGTGAGGACATGCGCCGCCACTGTCGCGTCCTGCTCCTCGGCCAAATTTTGCTTGCGCCGGAGAAGATCGTCGTAATGGTTCGCGGCGGATGCGCTTTGGCGCTCGAGAAAGCGAAGTTCGGCTTCGGAAGCGAGGCGGTCGGCGGCCTGGCTCTGCAGTGACTTCAGATCTTGCTCTAGCATCGAGGCTTGTGAGCGAATTACTTCGGCCTCGTTCTTCAACCGAGCCTGCGAACGCTCATTTTCGGGGTCGCTTACTGCACCTGGTTCTGGAGCCGGCATGTCGTGACTCTTGACCTGCTCCTCACCTGTGGCTGCGGTACCAACAGGCCTATCGATAGCAGCCTCTCTGACGGCTATTTCGGATCTCGCACGTGCAAGCTGCCGCCTTGTTTGGGCGATCAGTTCTGTATCAGCCTCGACATTGCTCATTCCGTGAACAATGCGGAACGATTCCATCCGCTCTTCCGCTTGATGAACCTCGGATTTGACCTCCACCAGTCTCTGGTCCAGCCAAGCCAGCAAACGTCTGGCCTGCCGCCGGTTCCGATCACGCAGCTCATTGATGTGGAGGTCCACGAATTGGTTCACTATGGCTGCGGCCTTTTCAGGACTCTCGTCGGTGTAGCTCACGGAGATGACACGGGAGCGGCGCTCTTGATTGACCTTTACGCCAGCTCTGAGTTCCCCGAGGGTGGGAACACCTGGCCGAGCATCACCAGCCTCGGCTTCCGAATCCGGTGTGGGAAAGATGCTTTTGATCGAGCCAATCAACGCCCGGAGCCGTGCCCGTAATGTTTTGATGGAATTCCTCAATACCGAGGTTTCGTCTGGCGTTTCGGACTGAAAGTCAGGGTGGTCGTAGAGGCTGGCCTGAACCGAGCGGATATGATCTTCGGCAGTTAGAAGAGCGATGGCCGTATCGATCACGGTCGGATCGACGGTTTCGAATATGGTCGACTGAGTTGAGTTCGCATCGCGCGGGCCAGGGTCGATCATGAGCTGAGCCGTTGCCGTGTACGAAGGCGGGACTGCCAAGGCGGCAATGAAAGTCACGAAAGTACCGAATCCTGCTATGGCAGCGATTAAGACCGTGTGCCGCCTCACGATGTCGGTGAGTCTGGAAAATTGGACTCCTGGATCCGGTCGCGAATCCGAAGGCGCCGAACCGTCTATTCGAGAGTATCTCCCGCCTGGTACCCTAACGCGTTCCATGACTTGCGGCCTTCTATTTCGTCAGGACAACTTCGGAAATGTGGATGGCATGCTTGGCCTCCGATGCCGCGCCGTCAGGAGGAAACCGGTATTCAATTCCTAAGGAGACCGCGGAGGTGCGTCTTCATGCGTTCAGATGGTGTCGGCAGGCACAAAAGAATGAGACTTTGAGGAGTGGGATCGAGATCTTCAGGATCAATCCATGCTCCGTCGGGCCGAGCCAACCGATTCACGAGCAAACGCGTCGGGGACGTCATGAAGACAGCAAGGTTAGGCCTATGGCGCCAAATGCTAAGCGTCGGCTGGATGCCACTCCTGTTCACTCTCGTGAGCAATGCAGCCGCAACGGAATACAAACTTGCGCCAGGGGACGCGATAGAGGTCACGATCGAAGGATTGCCGGAGTGGCATCACCGTGTCCCCATCGAGTTCGATGGAACGATATCTCTGCCGACGCTTGGGACTATCGAAATCGCAGGTTTGACGGCCGCAGAAATGCGGAACAAAATCGCAGCCGCCCTGCCGACACGACTGTTCCGGGAAAGGACTCCCGAGGGCCGCGAATATAGCGTTCTGGTTCTCCCAAGTGATATTGCGGCAAGCGTTGCCGAATACCGACCTATCTACGTCGATGGCGACGTCTTGACGCCAGGCCAGTATGCGTTCCGGCCTCTTATGGCGGTTGGACAGGCCGTTGCCCTTTCGGGGGGCTACAGCACCATACGGGGAAGCCATGCCACGGCTGATCCTAACCAATTGGTGGACTTGCGCGAGGATTACAATCTTCACGCGTTGGAATATGTCAGAGAAACGGTGCACCTGTCACGGCTGCAAGCCGAACTGAACGATGCAGATAGCTTCGAAGAGAATATTCCGGCAACCCAGCTGATTCCCGCTGCCAATCTGGCAAACCTCATTCAGTCTGAACTGAATTTGCTGAAAACCTCACAAGAAAGCTACCATCAGGAAATCGCCTCAATTCGTGCCGCGATGAAGCAAGCGGACGGGCAGATCGCAATTCTCGCTCAACAGGAAGAGAAGGAACAAAGCGGAGCACAGGCTGACGCACAAGAGCTTGAAAAGCTTACCGCGCTGTTCGAGGCCGGCAATGTGCAAGCTACGCGCGTCTCGGAGGCACGCCGCGCGGTGCTGCTGTCTTCCACGCGCCAGCTTCAGACAATTGTGAACAAGATGGAAATCCAGCGAGGACGGGAGGCCTCAGCGCAGACTCTCAACAAGACTGCAAACTCGCGTCGGATCGGACTCCTTCAAGACATTAGAGAGACGAGCGAGAGACTGGCCGGTGCGGAGTTACGATTGAGGGCCGCCAGTGAGAAGCTTCGCCCTGGCGGGACGACTTCACCCTCTGAAATGCTCGGAACGGCTGCGGCGCCCGTGATCACGATCATGCGCAAAGTCGATCAGGATTGGCTCCGCGTCCCGGCAGACGAGCATACCGAGCTGTTGCCCGGCGACATCGTCAAAGTCTTGCTCCCTTCCAACCAGATGCCGGGTCCCGCAGCGGTGACCGGGGAAATAGATAAGGCGCCGCAAAGCCGCCAGCCTGCCGAACAATCCGCTGCGGTCCAGACGCACCCAAAACAAGACCGGCACACCCCAAGTGCAAAGGACGCCTCCAAAAGCGAGTTTGACTAATGGGCGCGGCACCCGGTTCGAGGCAAGCGGAGGCGATCGCCGTGGTCGTCGGACAGCTCGGGCAAGGCGGAACAGAGCGGCAACTCTATCATTTTCTCGCCCATTGTGATTTTACCCGCTGGGCCCCCACCGTCTACGTGTCGGGCGAGCTCGGGTTCTGGGAAGCTCCGATACGCAAGCTCGGCATTCCTGTGGTGCTGTTGAAGGGCCGCCGCCTGGATAAGATGCGCCAATTGCGTGCGGCATGCGTCGCCCGCAAAACACGATGCTTCTTTTCCTGGTCATCCTATACCAATGTATTCGCGCTCGCCTTGACCGGGCTGGGCATCCGACGCATCGGATCATTCCGCAACACGTTGTTTGCTGATCTGCCGACAGAATGGCGCGGCTTGTGGTCTTGGATGAGCGTGGCCGGCATCTCTGTCGCGGTTTGCAATTCCCGAGAGACCCAAGAGCAGCTCGCGCACCGCCTCGGCTCAAAAAGGTCTGTCGTCTATGTGCCCAACGTGGTCGAGATTTTCCCATCTGATCAGATAGCCAAGTGGCGTGCCGAGTGGCGTCGGCGGCTTGATCTGCGCGACGACGCAGTGTTGGTGCTTGGGGTAGGCCGACTAGCGCCGCAGAAGCGCTTCGACCGGTTTATCGATACGATCGCACGAGTAGGTCGGCACCGCAGGGTGCAGGCCGCGATTGCCGGACAAGACCTCGGTTGCCTCGGCGAGTTGAGGAGCCAAGTGGCGCGTCTCGGACTTGACGATAGAGTCCGTTTTCTCGGCAGCGTCCCTGATGCCCGAGAACTCATGTGCGCCGCCGACATTTTCCTGCTGTCTTCCGACTATGAAGGCATGTCCAATGTTGTGCTGGAGGCCATGGCCTCGGGGGTGCCCTGCATAGCCACGCGAGTGAACGGCGTCGCCGACCTCATCCAGAACGGCGTAACCGGGATCATAGCCGAACCCGAACCGGACGAACTATCGCGCCATGTTTTTCGCCTCGGATCGGACCCCGGCATGCGGCGCGAGATCGGCACCCTTGCGCGCACCTGGATCGAGCAGAAGTTCCAGCCGAAATCGGTGACTGGCCAACTCTGGACGTTATGCGCGGCGGGGAACGACGCCGACACAAGAGAAGGGATTGGCCATGCGACTCGCCATCTTCGTCGATCAGGTTTTCTGGCGCGACGGCGACACTCTTTCGACGGATGAGCCCTACATCCTTTTTCCGGCTAGCTTCATCGAGTCGGTCGACGAGATCATCTTCATCGGGCGCGAGGCAAGGCAAGCCGGGCGCGGGCCCTATCTGCTCGACCACCCGGGGATCACGCTATGCTCGCTCCCCTACTATCCGAACTTGTATCAGCTGTGGCGCCTCAGCCCGAGTACGTTCCTGGAGATACGTCGCCGTATTTCCGAGCAGGCGCGGAGTTGGGATGCGATCCTAATTGGCGGTCCAAATCCGATCGGGCAGATGATCGCGATGCAGTGCATTTCACTCGGTGTGCCGGTGAGCCTCGTGGTTCGCCAGAACCTGATCCAGCAGATGGGCACCCATCGGGGTTTGAAACGCCTCGCTGCCATGGCGGCCGCAAAAGCACTTGATTGGCATTTCAAGCGGCTTGCGCGTAACCGAACAGTGTTCGCTGTGGGCCGAGACCTTGCTCGGGAGTACGGCCGCTTCAGCAACCGTGTGCACGACCATATGCCCTGTCTGATGAGGGACGCGCAGCTCAGGACCTTTGCAGAAATGTGTTCCGGGCCCAATCCAAGGCGCTTGATCTGCGTTGGCCGGCTGGCTCCCGAAAAGGGACATCACGTGCTTCTCGAAGCACTAGCGCACCTCAAGCAGCGCGGGGTGTCGTCCCACCTCGATATCGTTGGAACAGGACCGCTTGAGGCGGAGCTCAAGGCTCGATCAACCGCTCTCGGCCTACGTGACAACGTCACATTCCGCGGTTTCGTGCCATACGGGCCGGCTTTGTTCGAACTTTACCAGCAAGCCGGAGCGCTCGTGCTCCCATCCTTCACGGAGGGCTTTCCGCAGGTCATCAATGAGTCGCTGTGCATTGGTCTACCCACGATCGCGACGGCCGTGGGAGGAATTCCGCTTTTCCTGAAAGACAATGAAACAGCCATGCTTGTTCCGCCAGGCAACGTCACTGCGCTGGCAGCTGCGATCGAGCAAGTGGTATGCCGCCCCGAATTACGGGAGCGCTTGCGCAGCAATGGGCGCGCGCTGATGGTCGACAACACCATGGAAGCCAATCGCGAACGGATGATTGGAGCTCTTCATGCCGAAGTCTTCTCAAAAAAGATCGCCTGAATACCGGTCGGCGCTCGCCGACTATCCGGGAGCGCGCATCCCTGAGCAGCCGACCGTTGGCATCGTTATCCCGGTCTGCAACGAGATCGCACATCTTAGTGCACTCGCTTCCAACCTTTTCAGTCAGGATTATCCCGCGATTGCCGAAATCTGGTTCGTTGACGGAGGGTCAACCGACGGAACGCTACAGATGCTGCAACAGATGCAGCGGCGCGACCCACGAGCGCGCGTCATCGAGAGTCCGGGGCGCGGCCCTGCGGCTGCCATCAATCTGGCGGTTCCTCGCATGCGGACGGACGTCTTCCTACGTCTTGACGCCCATGCCCACTATGAACCCGACGTCGTCCGGCAAAGCGTCTCAGGGCTGCTCGCCACAGGTGCGGGAGGGGTGGGAGCAATCGCGCGTCCATTGCCTTCGCAATCGCTGGTTGGTCGTGCAATCGTGGCGGCACATAGGAGTCCCTTTGGGATCGGAGTTGCCAAATTTCGCAGAGAAAACGCGTCAGGATGGGCCGACACGGTCTGGAATGGCTGCTATTGGAAGTACATCGTAGACCAAGTCGGCCCACTGAGAGAAGATCTTTGGCGTGCTGAGGATAACGACTTTAACGAACGGATACGTCGGCTCGGCTATGGTCTCTATCTCTCTCCGGACATCCGAGCTTTCTATCAGCCCCGGGAAACCCTGCCCGCACTTTGCAAGCAATATTTTGGCAACGGATTTGGCGGCGCCCTCGCGTGGGTCGAGAATTGGCGCGCGTTGCGGCTCCGACATCTCGCTCCGCTCGCACTGGTAGCAAGCCTGTCAATTCCGTTTGCGGTTTCTTTATTTTGGCCGCCCGCGCTGCTCCCCGCAGCAGGCATGCTGTTACTTTACGAAGTTGGGTTGCTGTGCGCTACCTTGCAGGCCGCTTACACAGCGCCGGGCATGCATCTGCTCCTCTTCCCGGCGGTGCTGGCGGCGGTGCACTTGAGCTATGGATGCGGTTCCCTTTGCGGACTCGCCTTGCACGGCTTTCGAAAAGCCGGTAGCTGGCGTTGGCTTCACCCCGCGCTGGCCCTCTTGCTCGGGCTGAGCATCTTCTACTTCCTGCTGCCTTCGGGTGCTGGGCAGGGAGAACCGGTCATATGGCTCGTGCCTAGTTTGGAACGAATCAGCCAAGACGCTGCCCCCGGCGATCGGCTGAAGATCGAGCTTTATGCAGCTCGTGGTGAAACCGAGTCGTTCCAGGTTGGAATCCGTGCGCCGGGCACCGCCCTCACCAACCTGACGATTCAGGTCCAAGATCTGGTCAGCCAAGGCGACCGAGCCCGTATCGCTGCGAAGAATGTGACGCTTTACCGCGAACACTACGTCCATGTGGCGCGATCCAGTCCCGACCTGAACGGGTCGAACCGACCGCTTGGCCCGGGATGGTACGCTGATGGGCTGATACCACTGAATGCCGGGGGATTCACTTTAGCGGCACAGGGCCATTCCCGACCTGCAACCCGCTTTTCGGTCCCTTCGCGCGCTAACCAGCCTATCTGGGTCGACATATCCGTTCCACCCGGCACGCCACCCGGCCGCTATGGCGGCACCGTGAGGGTGTCAAGTGATCAGGGCAATGCTGTCGGCGAAGTCGTGCTTCATGTGTGGGACTTCACACTCCCGCTTACCCCGTCGTTGAACTCAGCTTTCCTAATCTGGGACGCGAATACTCCGCAGGCCCAGGCGGAGTTACTGAAGCATAAGCTAATGCCGCGTAACGTGCGTGTTCAGAACCAAGCCTCCTTCGTTGACAGGTTCGGACTAAAATCCACCAATCTCGGCCTGTGGAGCAATGCCAGCATGGCTCAATGCGCGATGAAGCCGCCGCCATCCCTCGAAGAGGTGCAAGGGGCGGCAGCTCAACACCATCCCGCCCTCCATCTCTTCAACTACACAGCCGACGAAATCGACCGCTGCAAAAGCCTCTATGGGACTATGAAAGCCTGGGCACGCGTCCTGCATGAGGCAGGTATCGACAATCTGGTTACCATGACGCCTGCCCCTGAGCTTTTTGACGATGGCACTGGAAGCGGGCGTTCTGCGATCGATATCTGGGTGCTTCTTCCCAAAATGTATGACAGCGCACCGGAGCGGATTGCTCAGGTTCTGGCAAAGGGTGATGCGGTTTGGTCATACAACGCGCTCGTTCAAGACGAATATTCTCCCAAATGGGAGATAGATTTTTCGCCGATCAACTTTCGTATCCAGCCCGGATTCATCAATCAGAGCCTCAAGTTGACCGGGTTGTTGTATTGGCGCGTCGACCTTTGGACAAACGATCCTTGGAACGACGTGCAGACCTATCGGACGGGAGGTAATGATTATCCGGGCGAGGGAATGCTTCTTTACCCGGGGCAGCCCGTCGGGGTGGAGGGCGTCGTACCCTCAATGAGGCTCAAATGGCTGCGCGACGGAGTCGAGGACTACGAATTCATCGAGATCCTCAAGCGAAAGGGTTGCGGCGAAATCGGTGCGGAGATCGCGCGAACTGTTGGGGCCTCATGGAGGAGCTGGACGCAAAACCCGGGAGCGTTGGAGGCTAGCAGGCGGCAACTTGGATCCATTCTGTCGGGCCTTGGTGGTCCGGGAGCTGGCTGCCATGCGCATTTGACCGGCGATGAAGTCAAACTGCTTCGAGAAGCTGGATCGAGTACCCGCGCGCCCGCCGATTGAGGCACGACACGCTTACGCAACGCAGTGTGTCCTGCATTGGACAAGGAAGCCAGCGCGAACGGAGTCCGCGCTGGCAAATCTGTCACACTAAGAAAAAGGAAGAATGGATCTGCGATAAATGCATGTCTAGGAACCCAATGTTGCCATGGTCGGTGGCTGCGAATACGTCGTCCTTGGCGCCATCCCCATCAATGTCGGCGGTGACAAACGCCAGGTCGTTAAAATGCAGACCAGTTCCGTGCAGGTCGATTCGATCGATCCCAGCCTGCCAGTCCATTATCACATCCGTACCCCAACTGGCTTCATGGAAGACAAAGACATCGGCATCCTTGCCGCCGGCAAGGAAGTCGTTGCCGTGCCCCCCCGTCAATTGGTCAGCCCCATCGCCCCCCTCAAGGATATCATTGCCGTCCCCGCCGAATAAGTGATCGTTACCGGATTTGCCATCGATCATCTCGGCAGCCGCGGTTCCGACGATCTTGTTTGCGCCACCATTGCCGTCGATCTCCTTGTAAGAGCCGTAGTCGGGTAGGCCGATGGGAACCTGACCAAGCCCGGATGAATTTCCAGACACGGGCCCAGATACGGGACCAGGCACAGGCGCGGGCTGAGATGGGACCACCCCCCCAGACAGCGCGGGCTGCTCGAATGCGCCCAGATCTGGCGCGGATCCCACATAGTTGTGGCCAAGGTCGATTCCTTTGTCGACAAGATCACTCCCGTTCGCGAGATGAAGGAATTCCGTGGTCGGGAGTGAGCCGTCGGCTGCACGATGCCCCCGCGCCGTACTGTCGTTCAACGACACAAAATCGCTGGAGTCCACCTTTACAGGTAAGGTCCAAGAATTGTCTTGGCTCGATCCGGACGCCGCCACTCTTCCGATTCCGGCCGAAAGATTGTTGCGGAAGGTATGCTCCTGTTCCCAAAATCCATAATTGTATAGGCCGTTGTCGTACGCGGTATTGTTCTGGAGCGTTATTGGGTTGGAGGCGGAATTCTCGTCAAAACCGTTCGCATGATTCCCCCACGCAACGTTGTCGCTCACGATATGGCCACCGGAGGTGCTGCTCGTTCCCGCGCGAGCGCCGCCCAGCTTGAAGCCATTTCCATCACCAGCCACGCTGCCATCATTGGCGTAGCCATTGTCGAAGGCCCAGTTGCCCTCGATGACAAGGGGGGCAGCATGCGTGTTGTCATGCACATTGAAAAAATCGTAGCCATCGTCCGAGTTGGCCCATGCTCGATTGCCCCTCAGCACGTTACCCGTGCCTGTGGTGGAGACTTGAAAGCCGTCCGCGTTGTCGCGATGCAGATCTTGGTTATGGTGTGAGTCGTTGTTGAGAAGCAGGTTGTTCGAGCTTGCGCCGAACAACACAATCCCCTTTCCCTCCCACTCGGAATTCCATCCGTTGTGATGGACGTTCAACTGCTCGATCGTGTTGGAATTCGATTGGCCCTCGATCATGAGACCACCTTCAGGCCCATTCCTGATCTCAAGACCCTTGATGTGGTTCCACGACACACTTTCCATGTCGACGACATAGCCGCCGCTCATTGAGGATCCGTCCAGGACGGGTACCTCATTCTGGTAGTTTGTCACCGTAATCGGATTGCCACTCGTGCCGTCATGCGTGAGCCGCACTTCAGATGTGAGTTCATAGACACCTCCGCGCATATAGATCGTATCGCCGGGCTTTGCGATATCGTGCGCATGCTGAAGCGATGCGAATGGTGTATCCAACAGACCAGCATTATTGTCTGATCCATTGGGGGACACGTAGTAAGACGCCATTCTGTCTCTCCTTGTAGGTTTATTGCCTTAGTTAATACAACCTATAGTTTAGTTGTAATTCCCTCAAAGGCGTTTAGTTATTGATTCGATTCTTCGAGAGTGCCGGGGCTGATTGGACGCCTAATGCGACAAGACTTTGTCCGCATCCAAAATTCCACAGAAAGTCGAAGAGGCGCGTCATCTCCATGGGAGGACAGCTCGAGCGGCTGCCAGGCCCCAGCCGACAGCTCCGAATTCCAGCAACGCGACGCGGATCGCGTGCGCAGGGCCTCGCCATCGGTTCCTGCCTGACGTCCGGCCAAGCCTCGTGCGAGGAACTGATCCAGGAGGCCTGCTCCCAATCCGGCCGAATGCCGGCCGACAAGAGCAACGACGGCGGTGCCATCCGTGATGATCTCAACCGATGCGGCGTCGAAGCAGCAATCTCGACAAAGCCGAACCGGAAGATTCAGCGCCCCGTCGACAAGCCCAGATACGCTCCCCGCAACCGCATGGAGCGCTCTTTCGCTCTAGCCAAAAATGGCTGAGAGGTCCGCTACGATACTCCGCCAGTCTGGATCTTGTGCTTGATCCACTGGCGCTCCATCCTTGCTCGTTCTCTAGAGTCTATGACGTTCTCGCCACGCTGCTGCCGAACATAATCGAGGAACGTCGCAACCGGTACGAACCAGCCATTCTTCGAGGCGAGGCGCCTTATGAGTTCCCTGAACCGCCAATTGAGATTTCCGTCCGTATCCTGAAAACCGGCAGCGAAATGCGTATACATGATGCAGGCACCGCCCTCAGCTTCCAGGCGATCCTGGTTTGCTTCCGAAATGGTACGATTAAACGAATCGACGTTCGGCCCCTCAGATGATGAGAACCATTGTTTCACGAAGGGCCTCTCGGGATCGTAATATGGCATGAGAGGATAGGTCTTCATCGTATTTATATCCCCGGTAATAAAATTGCGTACGTAATCTATACGATCGCGGCACAGATCTCCCCAAAAGTAAGGACTTTTTTCGCAATGACCGTAGAAGCTTTGTCTTTTCAGAAGAAGCTTATATGCTTGCCTCCTGATCCCGCTCAGCCGAGCATCTCCCCAATAGATATTCTCAGCGGAACTGGCATGATTAGCCATGGTTCGAGGGTAGCCGCCAAACAACTCGCGGAAGTATTCAAGGCCATGCGCGATATTGGTTCGCTCTGAGCTATGGTAGGTCGCGCCGTGAAAGCCTATCTCAAATCCATCGCGGCGAAGTTCACGGATATACGCCAGATAAGCCGGATCCTCACAGGTAGCTCCGCCCATCTTGGAGTTCTGGGATCCGCGAATTGGCCAAACAGACTTCGTCGTGAGAAGGCCATAGTCACGCAGGCAGTCATAAACCTTCTCAAAATTGCCAGGGACTGCAAGGTCCGTGTCGTCAAACACCGTGAACACGAAGGACTTTCCATCTGGCCAGTATAGCTTTTCCATTCAAGACATCACTTCGTCCTCGAACGCGTCGGCCACTACTAGATCATGTCACGAAACCCGTGTCATCGCGCGATCGAAGGATCGGCCCGTGATCTCAAATTAAAGATCCGGCGTTTCCAGCCGCGCGGCGCGTCGTGCAACATTCTCCCGGCATCTCGAAGCATAGATACTACAACGCTCCTGGATGCTCTAAACTGCTCGTACATTACTGTATCACCACCATATTTCTCCTTGTAAGCGCCGCCGCCGCCCCAATAGTGCCAATGTACACCTCGACGCTTCCAGTACTTCATCGCATACCAGTGCATCACCTCATTTGGCCGTACGTTCTGGTGCTCACGAAGGCTGGCGTTTCCCCAGAAATAGGAAATGTCATTAAATCCAGGGAATATACCTGTGGCAATGCTCCGCCCGTCTGGATCGCGCGCGCGTAAGAGAAGTAAATCGCCGGTTGGATAGATGTGCCTGATAAGGGCTTCCACTCGATTCATGCCATATGTTGGGCGCATGTTCTGCTTGGCGAAGACGTCTTCCAACTGAGTAAAGTACTCTCCCGCAAACCCATCCGGGGCGGCTTCCTCGATAACGACTCCGGACTTGGCAGCTTTCCTGATGCAGCGCCTGCACGCTCCGTCCATGCGGGCGAAAAGTTCGTCCTCTGTCATCAGAAGGTTTGATCGAAAGGTACGGACGAGCTGCGCCTTGACTCTGACGTCTCGGAAGTGCTCCCCGGTCAGATAAGGATCTGAAATTTCCAGATGATGGCAGCCCAGTTCAGAGAATGCGTAGCCGATGAGCGCGTCGACTGCATCGGCTCTGGACACGTCTGGCCGCAGATTGAATCCCATATACGGGGTTGTCCAGCCTGGGAATGGACTTCCTAGTATTTGGAAACCCATCCGCCGGACGATGACACCTACAAAAAATCCAACGGGCACGCCCGCGTCTTCAATTCGAGCCACAACCGGATCCCCGGCCTGGGTCTCGCAAACGAAATCAATCCATGCCTTTCGCTGCGAAAAAGTTCGGTCGCTGAAAGAATCGAGGAGCGGCCAATTTACGCCGCTATAGACCTCCCGTTCCAGCTTCATCCCGCCCATCACCATACCGCCGGTTACATGATACGACAGGTCCAGGAGACTCGAAACTCTGATTTGTGCGGGAACTGGTTGAGTGGCCCGTCCGTTGTGATTCGCTTGAGTTGCCTAGACTTGAGCGAGGTCACAACATGGGTTTGACGGAGGCCACCCGCCGGCAATATTGCCGTGCGGGGCAGCGGGATGCGTTAATCGAGCCATTCCTGCCGGGAGCGAAGGCAGAGGGTCGACTTCATTGCGGGCGGTCGTGGACCCATGCGGTGGTCGCTCTTGAGATGGCCGATGACGGGCTCGACGGCGGAGAGGCGGCGCAACGCTCGTTTGACGGCCTTGGTGAGGCCACGCTTGCAGCCGGCGACATAAACCTTGAGGGTGTTGTCCTTCGGTGCATTGTGGCCGCGATAACCGGCATCGGCGAGATCTTGGAGAGGTTGGCGCCAATCGAGCTCCCGATCGCGGGAAGGACGGTGGCCAGCGCTCTGACTCATCTCGGCACGTCGACCCTCGAAATCATCAAGCGTTCGGACGCCACCAAAGGCTTCGAGGTCCTGCCACGACGATGGGTCGTCGAGCGGACTTTCGCCTGGCTGGGACGCAGTCGCCGGCTCGCCAAGGATTTCGAGGCCACCATCGCCAGCGCTGAGGCGTGGATCTTTATCGCGTCCATCCGCGTCATGTGTGATCCGAGTTTCGAGTCAGGCTCCTAGAGCGGTTCCGCCTTTGACGGAATCAAAGGGGATTCCAGATTTATCTGTTTTGTGATTCAAGATGCTGGCTGGAGTGGAGGCCAGCATCGGATGACCCGACCTCTTTCCAATGATCTTCGCGAGCGGGTGGTGGCGGCGGTTATGAGTGGCGAGAGCCGCCGGTCGGCCGCCAAACGGTTCGGCATTGCGGTTTCGACGGCAGTGAAGTTGTTGCAGCGCCATCAATCGACCGGCTCGGTCGCGCCGGGCAAGATGGGTGGACATCGCAAGAGGTTGCTGGAGCCGCACCGTGCCTTCATCGAGACGCGTATACGTGAGACACCGCATCTGACGCTGCACGGTTTGAAGGACGAGTTGGCCGCACGCGGGGTCAAGGTCTCGCACAACGCGGTCTGGATGTTCTTGAGGCGCGAGGGCCTGAGCTTCAAAAAAACGCTGTTCGCCCTTGAGCAGGCGCGCGCCGATATTGCCCGCAGGCGTCAGCGATGGCGCTCTTGGCAGGCCGGCCTCGATCCGCAGCATCTGGTCTTCATCGATGAGACCTGGATCAAGACCAACATGGCTCCGCTGCGCGGTTGGGGGCCGAAGGGCAAGCGGCTGCGCGGCTTGGCTCCGCACGGCCACTGGCGCACGCTGACCTTCCTCGGCGCGCTGCGCAGCGATAGGCTCGCGGCACCTTGCGTCTTCGACGGGCCAATCAACGGCCAATGCTTCCGCGCCTATGTCGAGCAGCAGCTCATCACCGTGCTGAAACCCGGCGACATCGTCGTCATGGATAATCTGGGAAGTCACAAGTCGGCGGCCATCAGGCAGATGATCAAGGCTGCCGGCGCCAGGCTTTGGTACCTACCGCCCTACTCCCCAGACCTCAATCCGATCGAGCAGGCCTTTGCCAAAATCAAACACTGGATGCGCCAAGCTCAGAAACGTACCGTCGAGGACACTTGGCGCCACATCGGCCAACTCGTTGCGACGATCGAACCCGGCGAATGCAAGAACTACTTCGCAAACGCCGGATACGCTTCCGTCAAAACGTGAACGACTCTAAGGTCGCGGAGCGCGTGGTTGTTACCTCGACCAGAGAGGTGCATAGGACGGCGATCGCGATGCCGATCTGTGAATCGAACGCTTTGCAGGGACGATCTCCCTATTCAGCGTCGAAGATCGGAGCGGATGAAATGGCGGAAGCGTTCGCCCAGGCTGCTTACCTGCCACCTTAGTCTTACGGCGTCATAGAGGCCGAGAACAACAAGATATCGTCTCAGCGCTGCCCGGAGCGGCTGGGGGAGAGTAGCCAAGGGGGGCATCAGACCCGCTCGCCGCTTTTTTGCCAATGAAACAGACCAGTCATACGACACGCGCTTCACCTCGATGGCTTGGCGTGCGGTATCGAGAACTAAATAGGTGGCGCGTGGATCTGAGGTTCGCGATTCCCCGACCGCTCCCGGATTGACAAGGTAGAAGGCACCCTCCTTGAGGCTGATCTCGTCGCCGGGAAGTTGTCGTGGCACGGAGTCCTGCCATTCGAAGACGCCAAGGCGGTGTGTGTGTCCGAAGGCACAGATCCGGATGCCAGAGGGGTGATTCATGAGTGCCTCGAAACTTTGTCGGCGCCGTTGGTCATCGTCTAATCGAACGGTTTCACAACCTTTCTCCGGGTGCAGCGCGCCATGAACCGCAATCAACCCGTCACTAATCTCGGCCTTAAGAGGCAGTCCGGCAAGAAATGATACAGCTTCAGAACCGAGTCGCCGGCGTGTCCACAGGATCGCGCGAGCGCCGACAAAACCGAAATCGTCGGTGGTGATCTGTTCGCAGACGGCCCTGTCGTGATTTCCAGCTACGCATACAACTCCGTTTTTTTGTAGCAGGGCTATGCACTCTGCCGGGTCTGTATTGTAGCCGACGATATCGCCAAGGCATATGATACGGTCCGCCCCTTGCGTAGAGATGTCGTCGAGAGTCGCCTGGAGTGCCTCGAGATTGGAGTGAACATCGGAGATGATCGCCAGCCTCATGCTGCCCTCCGTGTTGCGGATTGCACAAGATGAGAAAGTCGTTTGCTAGCGTTCGAGATGCCCCGGTGCCACGCAGTTCGGAGCAGGACCGGATCATCCCAGTTCAAATGCGAAATCGTCTCGCAGCCGATAACCCAGGGCAACCACGACAGCAGAGATACCCCGGTGGAGCGGGCAGCAATGAAATCGCTGGGGAGAGTGCACCATCGGACACCCGGATGGGCTTTTGCAGGAAGCGGGCGGGGTTGGCCAGTTAGATCCGCATAGACCAGCGCTGGTATGTTGACACCTGCGCGTGCACCCAAGACATGCCAAAGATTGAAGCGCGGATTAACCTCCAGAAGGTGAAGTGCACCGTCTGGATCCCGTTTAAAATCGAACTTGGCGACGCCTCGTAGATCCAGCTTCTGAACCAGCGTGCGGCCGAGTGACGCGACATCCGCTGCATCCGTAGTCTCCAATGCCGTGCTGTGACCACATGACGTTGGATACGTTCGTATTTTCCGCCCCGTAAATTCGCCGGCAATTTCGCCCCGATGATCAACATAGACATGGTAGCTTTCGATGCGGCTTTCCGGCCCCGGTATCATCTCCTGGACGAGAAGGTCCATCTCGTTGTTGGCCAAGCGGGGCCACAGCTCTCGGAATGCCTTCTCTGTGGCGACCTCGATTGCCTTGTGACTACCTGCGATCTGGTCCCAAGGTGATCGGCGTCTGAGGGGCTTGATGACGACCGGAAAGCGCAGATCAAGGGAAACGGGCGTCGAGCCTGGACGTGGGCGAATCCTTCGCGATGCCGGAACGGGAAGGCTCAGGCGTTCGGCCAAGATTTGGAAACGAGCCTTATCGACGAGCTTTTCCACCAGCGGCACTTCGGGCAGGATAAAACGGAAGGCCTGCCCCAGCCGCTCGCGGTATCGCGACACGAACAGCAGATGGGAATCCTCTTCGAAGAAAAGGACGGGGCGCTCCTGCTGTACAGTGCCGAAGCGCAGCAACATATCCGCCAAACCGTCCAGGTTCTTTGAGAAGCTCTCCCAGGGGAGAACCGCCCGGACGAACCGCGAATAGGTGGCCGGGTTGCCAGGCGGCACCACAACCGCGCAAGAAACGCCGGCGAGTCCGAGAGGCCGGACCAAGTTCATATCGCCCATGACGCAAGCCATCGGGCCGACGACCGACGTGCCATTCACAGGAGCTCCTCCTGTCTATTGAGGAACGCGAGCGCGATGCATTCCAATTCCGTTTGCGCAGCTACGACCCGCCGAACCCTCAGGACAGTGTACACCCGTGAAGCACACTTGGTAATGGTACAATCGGGGTGGTACGTGCTGGTAGTCTTTCCTGGACAAATGCACCTACATCGTCGCTTTGGCCACAACTTGTGCTATTGTCGAGGCCCCTGGAAAAACGCCCGACCGCCTTCCCTGGGTGCGACACGCGTCGGATCAGCACCCCTGGTCCGGAGCCCCCGCGGCCAGCACTCCAACGCTGCATGGCCAACGTCGACCGTGGAACGGGTCTGCCTTGATCAGGCTTGCCCTGGGCTCGCAGATCCCGGCAGAACCTGACGCCGATCTCCACCAGGGACGCTCTGGCCTGTTCGCGCTCAAGCTCATGCTTGAGCGCGGCATGGCCGGCCTCTGTCAAACCAGTCCTCTAAAGCGCGGCAACCCGGGGGGCCAGCGCGTCGGTCTCGGGATTCTTGGTGCGGAACGCCATCACTCCATCACTCGAACGTATAGCCGTTCAAGTGTATCAGTGTATCGGTTTATAGCAATTTGGATACACCGATACACCGAGTGAATGCCACCCAGCATCAAGCGGCCACGAGGCGAATCGGCCACGCCGACCCGACTTAGGCCGGATGGGGATCGTATCTTTGTGTTTATAGATCTCGAGCAGTATCTGAGGTCGCTTCCATAAGCCGCTGGTACACCCGCACTTTCCTACGAGTCTGGAACTGCGCAGTCATCGTCTAGCCAGATCCAGCAGCCTTGCCGCTTGCGATAAAATGCGGGTTGGCGAAATCCTCGTCGTCACTCTGGTTGCGCTTGCCATAGGCGAGCGGCTCACCATCCAGCGTGCGCGTCATGCCGCCGGCAGCGCGTAGCACCGCGTCCCCCGCAGCAGTATCCCATTCCATGGTGCGTCCGAAACGCGGATAGACGTCGGCCTCGGCGCCGGCGACGAGGCAGAATTTAAGCGAGGAGCCGACCGAGACGATCTCGGCAGCGCCAAGCGCGCGGATATAGGCGTCGGTTTCCGGCGTGTTGTGGGAGCGGCTGGCAACAACGGTCAGCGGCACCATACCGGCCCTCGCCGAAATCGGCTGGCGATCGACGATCTCATAGTCGTCATTGATCTCAATCGCTTCCGCTTTGCCCGGCCGGCCGGAAAAGAAGCGGCTGGTGCAAGGCGCGAAAACAACGCCGATCTCAGGCACGCCATGGCGAACTAGCGCGATGTTGACAGTGAAATCGGTCTTGCGATTGACGAACTCCTTGGTGCCGTCGAGCGGATCGATGAGGAAGAAGGCGTCGCCGAGGTCCGGCGCCATGATGCCGGCAGAGGCTTCCTCCTCGGCCACACATGGGATCTCCGGAAATGCGGCACGCAGCCCGGCAAGGATGATCTTCTCGCTCTCGCGATCCGCCTCAGTCACCGGCGAACTATCCAACTTGCTGTCGACCGCACAGCCGGCGCGATAGACGCGCATTACCTCGCGCCCTGCCGTCAAGGCAAGGTGCTCGAAGACGGCGAGCATCGCTTCGTCGTCAGATACCGCCGCCACTGTCATATTGGTCTTCGGCAATGTCCCGCTCGTTCAGCCAGTGTTCCAGGGCGTCCACCATCTCCTCGGCCGATCTGCCGAGTGTCTTGAGATGGATCTCGGGCTTTTCCGGCACCTCATACGGTGAATCGACGCCGGTGAAATTCTTGATCTCGCCGTTCAACGCCCGCGCATAGAGACCCTTCGGATCGCGCCTGGCGCATTCCTCGAAGGGTGTGTCGACAAACACCTCGATGAATTCGCCGTCGGCCATCAGTTCGCGCGCCATGCGCCGCTCGGCGCTGAACGGCGAAATGAACGACACGATGACGATCAGCCCGGCGTCGGCCATCAGGCGCGCCACTTCGGCGACGCGACGAATGTTCTCGACACGATCGGCGTCGGTGAAGCCGAGATCGCGGTTGAGGCCGTGTCGGACGTTGTCGCCGTCCAGAATGTAGGTATGGCGGCCGGTGGCGAACAGTTTCTTTTCGAACAGATTGGCGATGGTCGACTTCCCCGAGCCCGAAAGCCCGGTGAACCAGAACACCGCCGGCCGCTGGTTTTTCATATCGGCGCGGGCGCGCTTGCCGACATCGAGCGACTGCCAGTGGATGTTTTCGGCGCGGCGCAGCGAATGCAGGATCATGCCGGCGCCGACCGTAGCGTTGGTGATGCGGTCGATCAGGATGAAGGCGCCGGTGGTGCGGTTTTCGGCAAACGGATCGAACGCGATCGGCGAGCGCGTCGAGATATTGCAGATGCCGACTTCGTTCATTTCAAGCGACTTGGCCGCCTCATGGGCGAAATCGTTGACGTTGACCCGGTACTTCAGGTCGGTGACGGTTGCGCTGGTCTGGTCGGTCTCGGTGCGCAGGATATAGGAGCGGCCGGGCAGCAGCGCATGTTCGTCGAACCAGACGATGTTGGCGGCGAACTGGTCGGCGACCTGCGGCCGCGCTGCCGGCGACACCAGCATATTGCCACGCGAGACCTCGACCTCGTCGTCGAGGACAAGGGTGATGGCTTGGCCGGCGATTGCCTGCTGAAGATCGCCGCCATGCGAGACGATGCGCCTGACACGGGAGGATTTGCCGGATTTGGCGACGACCACCTCGTCGCCCGGCGCAACCGAGCCGGAGGCGATGGTGCCGGCGAAACCGCGAAAATCGAGGTTGGGACGGTTCACATACTGGACGGGAAACCGGAACGGCAATTCGACCGCGGCCTCGTCGACCGAGACGGTTTCGAGATGTTCGATCAGCGTCGGGCCGGAATACCAGTCCGTCGTGTCGGAACGGCCGGTAACATTGTCGCCATACCGGGCCGACATCGGAATGGGCACGATCGTCTGGAAGCCGAGCTCACGTGAGAACTGCCCGTAATCCGCGACGATCCGTTCAAAAACCGCCTCGTCGAAGCCGACAAGATCGATCTTGTTGACGGCGAGCACGATGTGGCGAATACCAAGCAACGAGGCAATGATCGAATGCCGCCTTGTCTGGCGCAGTACGCCCTGGCGGGCATCGATGAGCACGATGGCGAGATCCGCCGTCGATGCACCCGTCGCCATGTTACGCGTGTATTGTTCGTGGCCGGGTGTGTCGGCGACGATGAACTTGCGCTTTGGCGTGGCGAAGAAGCGATAGGCGACGTCGATGGTAATGCCTTGCTCGCGCTCGGCCTCGAGGCCATCGACCAGTAGCGCGAAGTCGACGTCGTCGCCGGTGGTGCCGTGCTTGCGCGAATCGCGCTCAAGGGTGGCCAGCTGGTCCTCGAAAATCTGCTTGGTGTCGGAAAGCAGGCGCCCGATCAGCGTCGACTTGCCGTCGTCGACCGAGCCGCAGGTCAGGAAGCGCAGCAGCGACTTTCGTTCCTGCGCCGCCAGATAGTCGCGGACGCCGTCGGTCGGGGCGAGGCTTTTGGCCATGATGTGGCGCATACTCAGAAATACCCCTCGCGCTTCTTCTTTTCCATCGAGCCGGATTCGTCGCGGTCGATCAGGCGACCTTGCCGCTCGGAAGTCCGCGCCGTGAGCATTTCGCCGACTATCGCCTCCAGAGTGTCGGCCTCCGAGTCGATCGCGCCGGTCAGCGGATAGCAGCCGAGCGTGCGGAACCGCACCATCCGGTTCTCCACTGTCTCGCCAGCCCGCAGCTGCATGCGCTCATCATCCCTCAGGATAAGCATGCCATCGCGCTCGACGACCGGCCGCTCCTTGGCCAGATACAGCGGCACGATCGGGATGTCTTCCTGGAGAATGTACTGCCAGATGTCGAGCTCGGTCCAGTTCGACAACGGGAACACCCTGATCGATTCACCGGCAGCGATGCGGGTGTTGAAAATTTTCCACATCTCCGGCCGCTGGTTCTTCGGATCCCAGGCATGCTGGGCATTGCGAAACGAGAAGA
Organism: Mesorhizobium sp. WSM4828; assembly: GCF_055811175.1. Taxonomy (NCBI): domain Bacteria; kingdom Pseudomonadati; phylum Pseudomonadota; class Alphaproteobacteria; order Hyphomicrobiales; family Phyllobacteriaceae; genus Mesorhizobium; species Mesorhizobium sp. WSM4828. The sequence goes on from NZ_JBVVQK010000035.1 coordinate 42,132, forward strand.
TGCGCTCCTTGGCGCGCGACTTCTCCTCGTCACGACGGGCGCCGCCGAAGGCTGCGTCAAACCCGTATTTGTCGAGCGCCTGCCGCAGCGCCACCGTCTTCATCACATGCGTGTGGGTGTTGGAGCCGTGGTCGAACGGATTGATGTTGTCGCGCACGCCGTCTTCGTTGACATGGACCAGAAGGTCGAAACCGAGCTTTTGCTGCATCTGGTCGCGAAAGGCGATCATCTCGCGGAATTTCCAGGTCGTGTCGACATGGAGAAAGGGAAAGGGCGGCTTGGCCGGATAGAACGCCTTCATAGCCAAGTGCATGAGCACGGACGAATCCTTGCCGACCGAATAGAGCATGACCGGCTTGGCAAAGGCTGCGGCCACCTCGCGAAAAATATGGATGGATTCGGCCTCAAGCCGCTGAAGGTGCGTAAGTGCGATGTTCATGGACTGCGAGCGTTCTTTCGTACCGATCCACGGAAGGGCCTGCATCGGAGGCGACCTTCAGCCGCCCGATTCAAACTGCACTTCCGGACAATCTATCCTCGTGCGGGCGTTCTAGCAGATCGTTCCGGTCCAGAACAATGCAAGACAGGCTTGCAGCCGAATGGTTCGGGAATGAATTTTCCATGCCGTAGGCAAAATCGGGAAATTTCTGCTCAGCAAACCGTTGCGCTTGGGTAAGACAGGCAAATATGGGTCGGCTTGAGCGCGAGAGCCAGGAGCGCTCTCCTGAGAGTCGGCCGCCTCGTTCAGGCGACGCCGGCGCAGCGACTGGGTCCCTAGGACGAAGTTTCGATGGGAACAAGTAGCTTGTCACCATTGTGGTCGATCTCGATCATCTCGTTCTTGCGGCCCAAGCGTTCCGCAAATCCTTTGTGAAAAATGATGGCGTTCATATAGGCAAAGGTGATCGCCAGCGCCTCGGTTCGCAGCGGATAATCGACCAGAGAATGAATGAGAAGAAACGATACCGAAAGGAATGCGGCCTTCTGAAGCGGGTCACGGCGAACCCTGGCTAATGCAGCGAATAGCAGTACAAAATAACCTGCCATCAGCAGGATAGCCGGAACTCCTCCTTCGAAAGCTATTTCAAGATAGTCATTATGGGCATGATTGACGTATTGCTTGAAAATCATGCCCTCCCTTTCATAAATTTGGTAGGCGTTTTGAAAATTCCCAAATCCGACACCTGTCGCCCAATTGTCCTTGATCCCCTCGATGGTGGTTCGGGCGAATTCTCCTCGCCCGAACGCGGGATCGATTGCCTCCACGTCTATTTTCGTCCACGCGCCTATCGTATAGACCGAGAGTGTTATGAAAATGGCAAGGATGCTCAATCCACTCGCCCTGGAGCGGGCCGAAAGAAAGACGATGGACAAGACAGTAATCGCCAACCCAATCAGAATTCCCGCGCGAGAACCGGCGGCTAAAAGAAGCAGCAAAAGCGTGATCAAGCCGAGCGAACCCGACAAAAGATGCCCGCGAAACAGACTGTAATAAACGACAAAGGGAATGGAGACAAAAAGTAAGGCCGCAAAATGATTCCGGTTGGCAAAGAGCCCTGCGTTTATCGTAAAGGGCAATAATCCCTCGATTGCGACGTTGTCCGAGAGCGAGTATTGAATGGCTCCTGCCAGACTGTTGCAGATCACCCCCATCAAAAAAAATGGGAGAAGTGCGCTGACCTGCTCGGCACGCAAACGCAATACCGCTAAAAAAAATGCTGCTGCGGCCAAAAGGGAGAGCAAACTTTCGATCGTGCGGCCGACGCCAACGCTGACGAAGCGAAATCGGCTTTCTTCCACCCAGGGATCTCCGAGCAGCAACTCCGGCCTCAACTCGTTGAATATGGCCGCCGGCAGCGGGACGATTTGTAGAACGATCAACGCCACGGCGAAGACCAGCAGCCACAGAACAGGCCGGGGGATTCTCTGGTCCTGGCCGGGGGTTTGCGAAAAAACGGCCGCGGCCGAAAATATTGCAGCGATCTCGATCAGAGTGTCCGTGTAAAGGCCACTCGCAGTACCACCGCCGATCAGCAGCGACACAAACAAGACCGTGCCGAGGAGATATTTATCCCATTCCGACGGCCGGACGCTCAAGATGGAAGTCTCTCAACGCTCAATTTGTGCATTACCAATGTGCCGACATATCGAAATCGCCAGCTCTCGGCAATGGCGGCGGTCTGCAGCGTCAACAGTTGCAAGGAACAGGTCGCCCCAACCGAAAAATCCTGATTCAGATTTAGGCGGTTGTATGTGCCCTCTGGAATGTTGAACCGGGCAATTTCACCGACCGGACCCAGGCAGCTGATTGACCAGAACAATTCCTTGGGAAGCTTCAGGTTTCTTGCCGATGCAACCAGCGATATCCTGTACGAACCTGGAGGCAGCGAAATGTATTGCTGAAGGGCTGTGTTCTTAACCGGCGTGTTTAAAAAACGGACTGTCGCGCCTCCCTCGCCCTCAACCGCATCTTTGGATGTTGCAAATGTAACTTCCAGGCCCGATTGATCGCGAACTTGCCAATCGAACGGCTTGCCGACAGTGACGGGCTCAAACGAGCCGTTAAAAATATATCCAACCAACTTCTGCTCTTGATCAGAAAGGCTGAAGAGAAACAATCGATACGCAGGTTCATATTGTTTCTGACGAATATAGCCGTTGATCACGGCGGTTAGCTCGTTCGATTTAGGCGGCGCTGGTGATCCGGTCAAATCAAGTAGCAGCCGATTTGCCAAATCGAGGCCCTCAGAGGTTCCAGTGAGAGCGAACAAAAGACTGGTTCTCCAGGGCGCCTCCGCCCTGATGGCCGTCAGCACTGCCCGGTATCCATTCGGGTTAGAAAGAATTGCCGGCATACCGTCGGCGATCTTTGCAAATTCGCCTGGCCATCTCCGCAGCAAAATGTCGATCTCGCCAACGGCTCTTGTCAAATCATCCGTTTCTACTGCGCGGCTAATGGATCTCTGCAGCGCATGAATTTCTGTTTTGGACAGTTTTCGGGCTTGGTCGAAGAGTTTATAGGCTTCGACTTTTTCGCCCTGCCGATATTTGATCTCACCGAGCAGGCTATAGAGGCGCGCGTCCGCCAGATCAAAGACGAGCGCTCTTCGGGCCCTGGCCAGCAAGGCATCGAGATCGGGAGGACTGTTCGTATCGTTCAGGTCGCTGGTGATTTCGGCTACTAACGCATCCGCGTTGAATGGGTCAAGCGCAATAGAAACCGCTGGCGTTTCGGTCTCAAGAAATCGACTTAGCCCGATCGAGGAAGCCACCAACACTAGAACGGATGCGACGAACCAAACGATTGAATGCCGCAGATTTTGCATAAGCGGGCTGGCCTGCTCCATCATGCACTTTGCCCTCAACCCTTAGAGTACTCGTGTCCGTGCCATAGTTGTAGTACTGATAGTTCATGTATTTGTAGGCATAATTGTAATCGAACTTGTTTACCGCAAACTTGGACATCGCCGCTCCGACTACGTTCGCGCCCGCAGCTCGTAGACGCTTCAACGCCGTTTTGGCCGACTTGCGCGTCACCTGATTTGTGGAAATGACCATTAATGTGCCCTCAGCGAGCCGGCTGAGGATGGGGGCATCCGAAAGACCGACGATCGGCGGTGCGTCGATGATAACAAGATCGAAGCGTTTGCCGAGGTTGGTGATGATCAGGGCCATCTTCGGTGAGGAAAGCAGATCCGCGGGATTTGGAGGAATCGTTCCTGACGTCAAAACCGTCACGTTGGGATATTTCGTCGCCCTGAAGATGTTCGCTAAATCCTCTTTGCGGACGGTGTTCGTCAGCAGATTGCTTAGGCCGATTGTGTTGTCGAGTCCAAACAGGCGATGAAGGTTCGGTTTCCGGAGATCGCCGTCCACAATGAGAACCCTTGCGCCCAGTGCTGCAAAATCTTGCCCGAGTTTAAAGGACGTGGTCGACTTGCCTTCCGAAGGCTCCGAACTCGTGACAACCAGCGATCGTGGGGCGCCTTCCGCACCGGAAAACTGCAGCGATGTTCGAAGTGAACGGTAGGCCTCGGACAAGCCGGACTTTTGATCGGCAATACTGCTTGTGAGTTCGCGCTCATCAACGAGAGGCAAGATACCGAGCATAGCCAAGCCCAGCTCTTTTTCGACCTGCTCGGGATTGGTGAAGGTGTTGTTCAATAATTCTATGATATAAATAACAGAGGCGCTCAGAGCCAGAAACAATGCGAGCGCAACTGCGAGATTGACACTCAGACGCGGCGAATATGGGCGATCCGGTTGTGTGGCAAAATCCGTGATTGCCGCGCTTTGTGTCTTCAGTTCAGAGCTGACACCGACCTCGTTCAGCTTGGCGATCAAGTTGTCGTATTGCGATCGGTTCGAATCAACTTCCCTTTTTAGGATCGTGTATTTGATGTTCTTGTCGTTGAATATGACCTGCTGTTTTTCCATTTCGGCAAGTTTGGCCTTTAGATCAGCCTCCTTGTTCTGTGCCTCCTGGTATTTCAATCGCAGAGAGTCCGTTATAGCAAGGACGCCGTTATTGTAGACTCGCTGCAGCTCCTTAATCTGCGATTGGAGCTGCTGCATTTCGGGAAAGCCGGGCTTGAGAATGCCTAGCTTCTGCTGGTATTGGCTGGTCAAATCCGCCAGCTTTTCGCTGAGTTTCTGCAGACCTTCGCTTTCCAGCACGGGGGCCAAGCTCGAACCGCGGCCTTTATCTATCTGATCTACCACCCGCCCTGCATCGAGACGGTCCTGGATCGCGGTCGCCAGCGCAGTATTCAGGGCTTCGATGTTCGATCCTATCAGCGATTTGTCGTCGCCGGTTATGGTGATGCCGGCATCCTTTGCATAGGCGACCAGCTCTTCTTCTGATTTCTGGAGCTTCTGCTTTACCTGCAGAACCTGTTCCTGGATGAACTGCCGTGCCAGATCGGACGTTTCGCTGGTCTGGTCAAGACGCTGATCGATGAAGCTTTGAGCAACCTGATTGGCTACGTCACTAGCATATTTGGGATTCTGATCGACAAACGTGATCGACAGCAGGCTCGTATTGGTGACCAGGTTGACGCTGAGATCATTTAGAATGCGCCCGATAGCAATTGCCTCACGTTGTTCGGGCGTTTTGGACTGGATGGACGGTGATTTTGAAATTCCAAATGCGCGATAGAAAATATTGCTGAGGGAAAAGCTCGGCGTGGGAAACAGAAAGTCCGGTTTTTCGCTAAGTCCCAATTGAAACACAACGCGCTGGGCTAATGCACGGCTCTTGAGCTTTTCACGAGCCGTCAGGAAGGCTCGTACGTCGCTGTCTTCAGAAACCACCTCAATGTCCTGGAAGACCTTGGCCGAAGGAACCAGCACCTCCAATTGCGTCGTTGCCTGATACTTTGGCGTTTGCATCATCGTAACAACGACGCCGGCGACAAGCCCGGCTGCCGCCATTATGACGATCAGCCAGCGGTACTGGACAACGTAAAAGAGCAGCTTTAGCGGGTTAAAGCCCTCATCCTGTTCGGAGTAGTCGCGACCATACGGGCTATAATTTTGCGCGCCGTCATAATAGAGGTCGGCAGACAGGGCTTGGCCGTGTCCTGGACCTGCTATTTGATGTTGCCTGTTGCGATCGAGCATGACGGGAGATCATCCTAACTTCGTCTACATTCTGACCGGCCGTGAACTACAACCCAGGGACCACAGCAAGCCGGGCTGCACTTGACGCGACACCGAGGGCGTCCTTAAGATTGTTCATCGCAATTTTCGATGCCGAGGCGAACACTACAATCTTGTCGCCGCCATAGATGCGTGGATTGCGGATTTTGCCACCCCGAATCTCCTCGACGTTGTAATTTGCAACCAAGGTGTTTGGACCGATATTGCGATAGATAAAGACCTTCTTTGCATCCCCAACAGTATTGAATCCTCCAGCAAGGGCGATCGCATCAATGAGAGAGGAATTGCTCGACACCGGATAAATGCCAGCCTTGTTGACTTCGCCATCGACCGTTATGCGCTGTCCAATCGATTCCTTGACGAAAATTGTCACGTCCGGCGATTGCAGGTACTTGGCGCCATAGGCAGTTTCGATTTCCTGCTCCAACTGGCGGACGGTTTTTCCTGCCGCGGTGACGGTCCCAATAAGCGGAAGCGAAATTTGCCCGCCGGAATCCACTTGAACGGTTCGGTTCAAATTATCGACCTGGAACACATTCACCTCGAGCACATCGTTCGGAGACAAAGGCTGCTCGCTGCCGTTCTGGGTGTTTTGCGGAGCAGGTAGGTCCTTTACCACTCGCAGAGCACCACCGCCCGCAAGTGGCGTCGACGATGATGTCAATTGCAGTGCATCGACCGAACTCGCGGATGAAGGTGTCGTCGACGATGTGCTCGTGCAGGCCGACATTGCGAGTGAGGAGAGCAGGACCAATACCGTGCCGATATGGATTCCTACGAAACGAACAATGCCCATCACGCTGTCCCGCCCTTGAATAGGCGGCCCAATCCTCCAAAACGGCCGACGCTTCCGGCGCCTGGGTTTTTAGGACGCCCTTTTCCAACCGGCTCGATGGGCCGGTTCGCCAATATTTCGCCTGGACGTTTCAACACCATGTTGCGGGCCTCGTGTTCCCCGCACCGCTTGGCAGCAGCAGCAACCGCCTGCGAAAGCCCAGGACGCCGGCGCGTAGCGCTATGAGTATCCGATGCGATGATATCCACCCTGCCTTCGTCAATCAGCTTTTCCGAATAGTAAAGCGCCGTGCGTCCAAAAGCACCAACAATCGAGTCTGCGGTAAGCTGGATAAGGCATCCGACTGCATTCAATCTCTCAATAACGTCGTAATTCGTTTTGATCCAGGTCAAACGCTCTGGATGAGTGAGAATCGGGACAAAACCGGCATTTATCAGGCGTAGAGCAAGATCCTCCATTCGTGGAGGTAGAATATGATGTGGCGGCTCGAACAGAAAATAGCGGGACCTATTTAAGGTCGGCACGCTGCCCGCCCCCAATTGGTCCGGAAGATCCGGCGCTACGTGAACGTCTGCACCGACGTAGAGAGCAAGTGGTATGGCAGCGTCGCGCAGCGCCTGGTGCAACTCTTGAACGGCCCGAACAATGTTCGGTGTTTCGTTTTTGTATACGCCGGGCGTCACGTGCGGTGTGCACGCCATGTGGGTCGTTCCGTCGGCCACCGCCAGTCGAGCCATTTCCAGCGATTCGGCAAGATTGGGTGAGCCGTCGTCCAGGCCGGGCAAAATGTGGGAATGCAGATCGATCATGGGCGTTTGTGACTACAACGAAGCAACTTGGCGGCGCCATAGCAAAAAACCGCAAATGCATCACCCGCTGGGCTGCGAGCGACTCGCTTATCAAGCTCATGGAATAGGGTAAATGCCAGATCCCAGCTACTGGCTGACAGAGTAGTCATCATGCAGGCCGATGATCACCGCCGCACCACCGATATCAGCGCTGCCCAACCGAACTGGACCAAGACCAAGCCTTACGCCTAATATATCCAGCGCTCCGCTCATGCCGCCTACTACTGGATCTACTTTGATAGTCGCCACACTGTCGAGCCTGCAATTCACGCCGACACGCCGCAAAACCGAATACTTCGGCCCGGTTGCGGACAATCCGCCGGCCTCAGCCATCCGCACGTCGCCTCGGACCTAAGCCCCTCCGAACGTTTGCACCACCGTTTAGCCCAAGACACTCCGTCAGCAACAAAAACACCGCGGAAGCACTCTGCGCCTCCGCTGGCATTATCCCGCTGTCTACAGCCAGCTCAGTTGCTGACGCCGTGATCTTTGTCCGCCGTTGCCGCCAAAATACCTGCCCCAAGCGCCATGCCGCCAAAAATGAAAAGCGGCACCTTGCTCTTGTTGTTGTTGGAATTCTCCGTTTGGGCGGTTTTCTCAGAACCCAAGACATTGAGACAAATCTTATTGTCAACGCGCGAGATATCGAGTGTCGAATTCGCCGGGACGCTCAGATTACAGCCACCGACCTGAACCGAAGCCGAGCCCTTGGCGCCAACCACGACACGACTGCCGAAATCCAGCGCGCCGCCTGCTTTCGCCGGGCCATAGCCAGCCACCTGCGAGATCATTACGTCGCCATTAACGTGGCCGAGCGATCCAATCGGATTTACGCCGTTATAGGCGGTCGCACAGGTGCACGATCCATCCTGCGCGAAAGACGACACCGGGGCGAAGCCGGCCAACACAACAACTCCGGCCAACGCACTCTTCAAAACTAGGTTCATCCGCATCAATCCTTCTGTCCCACGTTACCTGAGGCCCACCCAACCGCCAAAATACTCAAAAGCGCGTAACAGCTTTCAGCACCAATTCCAACTCATTTCGCACATGCGAGATAATTTTTGGTTTCGGTGTGGTTGAGGGAACACACTATTAGAATGCCGTAATCCACATTAGAATGCCGTAATCCACCAATTTACAGTTGGCCACAATTGGCGGCTGCGAAGGTGCCGCCTCCAGCACTTCTCCTCGCCGCAACAGCGGTGACGTGTTGTGGGGTAAGCGCCGTCCTCGATTAGAGGTCGGCTAAAGGTCGGCGATGGCGATCGGCGCGCTCGGCCGCGCGGGCTTTCGAAACGGCGCACGTCGGCAATCTCGGTAGCAATAGATCCACACCACGTAATGTCTGCAGCGCCCGCATGATCGGCGCCTGCGACCAGACTCGAACGAACTCGTCGATCACACGCTCTAGCCGCTCGATCCGCTCTTTCGAGATGCTAACCGCCTCGGCCATCTCCTGGAGCGCGATCTGATGCGCGGGATGATCGAACTGCTGCGCCTGCAGCCAGCAGAGACAGCGCATCATCCAGCCCTCTTGCGAGGATAGATTTCGTCCATGCTTGAGCATGAAGGAACTCATGTGCTGGCGGTGAACACGAGGCGTCTCAACTGCGGCCGCCCGGGCGCAGACGAAATCCCGCATGGCCTCGTGACTCTCGTCAAAAAGCCAAACCAAGGTAAGTTCTCAGTATCAGCGACGGCGCTAGCACGGTGCATTTCGTCGCCAAACGAATGGATCAGCCGATAGAGACCTTAACCGGTCGGGCCTGCCTCGTAGCAGAAATGAACTCGATCAAATCTGGAGGCGATCCGCTGGATAACGCGGTGTATGCTCGTGTCCGTCGCATCAACCTCCCGAAGAGGCGAACCTCTCCCTCCCGGCCGGCGTCTGCAATCGCGATGGCGTTCCTCAGCTTCGCGACATCAATTCCGACAAATGCTTCCCTATAATCTGCCATGGCTCGTCCTCCTGTGATGAGGATCGGCTCGGACCGCCCAAGTAACCCGCGGACGCGCAGTCTAGGCCGAGCCACCTCACCGACAGAGGGTAAGCGTCACGAGCACCACACGGCTGTCCTTGGTTGACAGAGGCAGGGTCAGATGCGGGCCGCTTTGACTCGCTGGGGCATGAAGTACGAGCGGATGGCGACGACCGCCTTTGCAACGGCGGCGACGCCCGCGTCGTCGAGACGGGAGTTCAGCCCCGTTGTATCCCGGATCGGGGCGATGATGTCGCCGGTCTTGGC